>CAYYBP010000001.1:0-56996 GCA_964470275.1 uncultured Anaerolinea sp.
TCGATTGCCAGCCGGTATGCGCACCGCCGTTCAGGATGTTCATCATCGGAACCGGTAGTATGTGCGCATACACGCCGCCGATGTACCGGTAGAGCGGTAGGCCGATGGAGTTTGCGGCAGCTTTGGCAACCGCCAGGCTCGCTCCCAGGATGGCATTGGCGCCCAGCTTGGACTTGTTGGGGGTGCCATCAAGTTCGATGAGCATCTGGTCGATGGCTTTCTGGTCCGTGGCGTCCCACCACAGAAGGTTTTCGGCGATCTCGTTGTTCACGTGTTCAACCGCGCTGAGAACGCCTTTGCCGTTGTAGCGGTTCTTGTCGCCATCGCGCATTTCGAGCGCTTCATGCACGCCCGTTGACGCGCCGGATGGTACAGCCGCGTTTCCTATTGACCCATCTTCAAGAATGACCCTCACCTCCACGGTTGGGTTGCCGCGTGAATCGAGGATTTCGATGCCTTCAACTGATACGATTTCCATATTCTTTTCCTTTCAATTTCCTGGTCAGGATTGAACTTTGATTTTTTTAAGCGAACGGGTCTAAGTATAACGAATATTCCGGTTTTTGACCGGTCAACTCACCAGTTCTTTTAATTTTTTACCTACCCGGCTGGTCGATTTACCGTCGTCAAAGGTGCATATCTCGCTGATAATATTCTTTCGGCCGGCCTGTCTTTCCTCCGGGTTTGTGAAACCACGGTTGACCGCCTCGATGTATTCGCTCTTCGATCTCACCACGTCCAACCCGCCTGAATTGGTGATGGGGATGTAATGCTCGCGGACGTACAGTTCTTTCAACACCCTGTCAAACCGCTTTGAGAATCCCGGGTCATAAGCCGGACCGATCTGGGGGCGGTCGTATACAGCCCCGTCAACCGACAGGGTGGAGGACGAATTGATGTGAACCGCGCAGTGGTACAGCGTCGAGCACAGCTGCTCGATATCCGCCCGGGTGATGTTGATCTGCCCTTTGCTCTCGCTCGCCTGCCAGCTCCGATCCACGCGGATGTTCACGCCGTTGCGCAGCACCTCCACCCAGCGATCTGAACCGTCGCCGGGGTGCCGCCGGAACAGGATCACCGGGTCTCCAGCGACCTTGCCGGCACTGATGGCGTCGTCCAGTTGCTTGAGGAACAGGTGCTCGTTTGGCACGATGCGGTAGGTTCCCCCGCCGAACAGGATCACCGGCCTGCCCGTGGGCATATCGAGCTTTTGCCGCCACGCGGCTTCCTCCTGGATATACGAGGGATCGTAATAAAAATCGAACTGCGGCGGTCCGGTCACCGTGATCATTTCGGCGGTGATGTAGGGGTAAGACCGCAGGAGCTCGTCGCGGTTGTACTTGTTCCATACCAGGTAATGCGTAAAGGGAATCGGCAGCCTGGTGCGGCTGGTCACGTTGTCGAAGGAAAGGATGGAGGTGATGGCAGGAATTCCCCGTTTTTGCGCGCAGCGCAGCAGCGGTTCTTCCTTGTTGACAAAGGGGGTTATCGAGAAAATGACGTCCGGGCGAGCGGTTTCAAGGATTTGATCGAATTCGCGGTAATTGGTTTCCGTCCAGAACAGGCGGTCTTCTTCTTTTTGAAGGTCTTCAACGCGCTTCGGATCTGATACTTTGACGCGATCCTGCAATATTTTCTTCTGATAAGAGAGCTGTTCCCGTAAACTGAGCAGCGACCCTTCCCGCCGGAGGTCGATCTCGGTGGTGATCGTTTTGCGGTACAGCTTGTGCCAGAAGTTCAGCAGCTCGCGCGCTTCCCTGAAGTCCGCCCCAAAGGTGAAGTTCGGCACCTGGTAGATTTCCGCCCCTCTTGCCTTGAACTCCGCTTCCAGTTCCGCGTCCGCCCAGCTCAGCCCAATCAGCGGTTGCACGAACTCGCTCAGCGCGTCCAACATCCCGGTCCTCAGGATGTAGCGCACAGAGAAGTGGGTGAAGATGGGGATGAAAAGCCTTGGTTTGGGCATGGCAACTCCAGGGTCGGATGTAGACCGGTTGATCGATCGGTTGGTATGCCAGCTATTATAAATGGATATCTACTTTTTACCGGAGTACATCAGCGGGGGGTCGAGGTACTCCACTCCCGCCTTTTCAGCCGCTGCCCGGATGAAGGCCAGGAAGAGCGGGTGGGGTCGGGTTGGCCGAGAGAGGAACTCGGGATGGAACTGCGTGCCCAGCATGAAAGGGTGATCCCGCAGCTCCGTGATCTCCACCAGTTGCTTATCCGGCGACAACCCCGAGTAGACCATACCGTGCTCCGCGAACTGGTCGCGGTACTGGTTGTTGAACTCAAAGCGGTGGCGGTGGCGTTCTTCAACTTTTTTCAACCCGTACGCCTTCTGCGCGATCGATCCCCGCTGCAAATCGCAGGGATACAGACCCAGGCGCATGGTTCCGCCCATATCCTCGATATTTTTCTGTTCAGGCATCAGGTCGATCACCGGGTGGAGCGTGGCGGGATCAAATTCAGACGAATTGACCTTTTCTGTTCCCAGTACGTAGCGCCCGAATTCAACCACGAGCAATTGCATCCCAAGGCACAGGCCGAAATATGGCACTTTGTTCACGCGCGCGTAATGGGCGGCGGCGATTTTACCCTCGATGCCGCGGCTGCCGAACCCCCCCGGCACGACAATACCGCTCACTTTATCCAACATTTCAAGGTTGTCTTCTTTTTCCAGGTCGGCGGAATGAATCCACTTCAAGTCCAGGTCGAGCCCCAGGAACAACGAGGCGTGCTTGAGCGCTTCACGAACGCTGATATAGGCATCGTGCAATTCCACGTATTTGCCGACCAGTGCGATGGAGATCTTGGGGCGTTTCTTTTTCGTTTCGGTGATCAGCATTTCCCAGCCGGTCCAATCCGGCTGCTGCCTGGGCTCCAGGTGTAGATTTTCCATCAGGAATTCCGCGACGCGCTCTTTTTCCAGCAGCAGGGGGATCTCATACAGGATCGGCGCGGTCACCATGCTGATGACTGCCCGTTTTTCCACGTCGCAAAAGAGGGCGATTTTCTCCCGCAGGTTCTCCTTGATGGGCATATCGCTGCGCGCCATGATCATGTTGGGCGTGATACCGATGGAGCGTAATTCACTCACCGAGTGCTGGGTGGGCTTGGTCTTGATCTCGTCGGTTGCCCCGATGTATGGCAGCCACGTCACGTGGATGTAGGTGGTGTTTTCCCTGCCCAGGTCGGTGCGCAGCTGGCGCAGCGCCTCGAGAAAGGGCAGGCTCTCGATATCGCCGACCGTGCCGCCTACTTCCACGATGACGATCTCAGCCTTCGTCGTCTTTGCCACCAGGCCGATCCTGCGTTTGATCTCGTCCGTGATGTGGGGGATGACCTGGATGGTGCCGCCAAGATAATCGCCGCGTCGTTCCTTTGAGATCACCTCTGCGTACACCTGGCCGGTGGTGATGTTGCACACCCGGTTCAGGCGGATGTCAATAAACCGTTCGTAATGTCCCAGGTCGAGATCGGTCTCCGCTCCGTCATCCAGCACAAATACCTCTCCGTGCTGGTAAGGGCTCATGGTTCCCGGGTCTACGTTGATGTACGGATCCAGTTTTTGCACCGCGACCTTAAATCCGCGTTCCTTCAGGATTCGCCCTATGGCCGCAGCGGTGACACCTTTACCGACAGAACTGACAACACCACCTGTGATGAAAATGTATTTTGTGGGCATTCTTTCTCCTATGCGGTTTATATAAAGCAGCGAGGAGGGCTGTTTTTCCTGCCCTCCTCGTTAGATGGGTTTGCCTGAAGCCAAACGATTCATTTGCTGCATCACCATGTATTCACCTGGGTAAAGTGTAACACAACTTGAATTCTATAATAAGAAAACCATCCCGAAGGATGGTTTTTGATGGTTAAGTGGTTTGCACCTTGTTCTCGAGCGTCCTGGAGAGAATTTCTTCCTGTTCCGCGGAGGAAGTTTTCACTTTCTTGGTTTCCTGTCGTTTCTTGCGTTCCTTGGCTTTTTCCATCGCCTCGCGCATCGCCAGTTCCATCGCGGTGGGTTCTGGTTCAGCCGGCTCATTGATGGATTCCATCAGGTCGCTGTTGTCCACATCGGATTTGCGGCGTGGTTTACGATCTGTCTTCTTTTCCCGTGACGGTCTGGCTGAGGGGCGCGCCGCGGGGGTTTCGGTCTTTTCTTCAACAATTTTTTCAGGTTCCGGTTGAATAGCCTTCATGCTCAGCTTGATCTGTTTCTTGCGTTTGTTCACGTCAATGATCTGGGCTTCGATTTCGTCGCCTTCCTTGACGACATCCGACGGCACCTTTACATACCCGTGTGCCATTTCGCTGATATGAACCAGCCCTGGCCTTTCGGCCCCGATCTCAACAAAAGCACCAAATTTTTCCAGTCGCACCACAGTTCCTTTGACCGTGTCGCCGACCTTGACCTCGCGCCATTCAAGGTCGAGTGGTTTAATCATCGTCAATTCGATGCGTTCTTCGTCGTCCTTGCGCGTGATCTTTTTGACCCAAACATCGATCTCATCGCCGATCTTGAGCACTTCATCGATCTTTTTGTTGGCGGTTTCTTCCGGAACAACAACCTGTGAAATATGCATGAAAGCTGGTTTTCCTACCCCGATATCCAATATCGCGCCGGCGAGGTTGACCTTGACTACTTTTGCTTTGTATTGCATTTTAGATCGGGGTTCCAGGTTTTCGTTTAACTCAGCGTTCATTTCCATCACACGTCTCTTTCGTAATCGTTATTTTGCGAAAGGGGATTATACCCCTTGCTGTTGTATCTGTCAATTTTTTTATCGCCCGCATCGATTTGTTCTTAGTTTCCCTTCAATAACAACTCGACCGCCTTCTCCAGCTGGGAGTCGCGTTCCGCGGCGATATCCTCTTCCGTGATCTCAACGACCACGTCCGGGGTCAGACCCACTTCGTGGATCAACCGCCCGTTGGGCGTCAGCCACCTGGCGATCGTCACCTTTACCGCTCCCTGGTTATTATCCAGAGGCACCCAGTTTTGCACCGATCCTTTGCCGTAAGTGGTGGTGCCCACGATCTTGCCGCGGTCAAGGTCCTGGATCGCGCCCGCCGTGATTTCAGACGCGGAGGCCGATCCGCCGTTCACCAGCACGACCAGTGGGATCTCGGTCGCCAGGCCGCCCGGGATGGCATCAAAGGGAACCTCTTCACCCGTGCCAAGTTTTTCGATCATGACCACACCCGAGGGGATGAATTGCGAGATCACTTCGATGGCGGTGTCCACATATCCGCCGCCGTTGTCCCTTAGGTCAAGGATCAATCCAACCGGGTCCTGTGCGAGCAGTTCCTGCAGCGCGGCCTTCATGTCGTCGGCGGTGGTCTCCGCGAACGAATACAGCGCGATGTAACCAATTTTGTTGTCAAGCATCTTGCTTTCAATACTGGGGATGATGATTTTTTCGCGCACGATGCTGAATTCCAGAGTCTCTTCCGGGTCATGCCGTTGTATGGTCAGAACAACGGTTGTGCCTTCAGGTCCGAGCACGGATTGAAGCGTGATGCTCGGGTCAGTGCCGGAAACATCCTTTCCATCGATGGCGATGATCTCATCTCCAGGTTTCAGCCCGGCTTTCTCGGCGGGTGAATCGGGCATCGGGCTGATGATGGTTAGCAATTCTCCGCTCGTGTCCACCCAGGCGCCGATGCCGGTGTAAGAGCCGTCCAGCGGGGTGGTTGCCTGTTCATATTCCATCGGGGTCATGTACCCGGTGTGCTTGTCACCCAGCGAATCCAGCATGCCGCGGATGGCGCCCTGCATCAGCGAGAGGTCGTCAACCGGCTGGTCTACAAATTGATCATGCACGATCTGCCAGGCTTCCCAAAAGGGTTCAAACAGCCTGTCAAGTTCGGTGCTTGATGGTTTTGTGACCTGTGGTTCCATGGTCGGTGCTGCGGTCGGTTCAGCCAGCGTTTCGATATTCGATGCGGATGGGATCAACCATCCAACGATCACACCGCCGGAAAACGCCCCGGCTAACAGGATGATGGAAACCAGGGCCAGCAGGATGTTTCTTGCAGTATGGTTAGGGTTCATTTTTGATCTCCAGCGATTTCTTTACCATTATTTTCGGTTAAATCTTTGGTTTGTTTTAAATGATTCACTCGTTTTGCCAGTTCCTGCATTTGTTCATTTTCAGAGTGAAACGGATCTTTCATGTTCTTCCCGGTTTGCTGCATCATCTCGAACCAGTGTTTACCTGTCGTTTTATGCCGCAGGCTGGTGATGAGACTGATGTTCAACGACACCACCGTCAATATCAACAGGATGATGAGCACCCACCCCAGCGGAGAAATACCGTTTGAGGTCATCCAGCCTGCCCCTGTCCGCCTCTCGTCACCGGCAGCACATCCAGCAGGTCATACAGGCTGAAGATCGCGGCGTCGGCATAAGGCGACCTGGTTTCCGTGCCGACCTGGATGGTGAAATACCCCAGGCGGTGCGCAGTTTCAAGGTTGCGCGGCGCGTCGTCGATGACGATGCACTCCCCCGGGTTTTGGATCTGCGCCAGTTCCTGCGCCCGGGCGTAAGCTTCAGGGAATGGTTTGCAGTACGGCGAAATCTGGAGAATGTCGATGATCTGCTCGAACGTGCCGTCCAGGCCGAGGGCTGCGATCACCCTTTTTGCGTGCCCCTGGTTGGCGTTGGTAAAGATCACCTTTCTTTCATCATACAGGCTGAGTGTCCGCATCAGCATTTCATCATTCCGCAGGTAGTTTTCGATGGGGATGTCATGCACGTAATCAAGGAATTCCAGTTCGTCAATATCATAGCGGATCTTCAGACCGCGCAGCGTGGTGCCGTATTCATGCCACAGGTTGTCGCGCAGTTGCTGAACGTTCTGTTTGTCGATCCCCAGGTGGGTGACGATGAATTCATCCATCCGCACCCCGATCGCCTGCCAGATGCCGGTCGTTGATGGGTATAACGTGTCGTCCAGGTCGAACAGAAGCGCTTCAAAACTCATAGCGGAAAGTATACCTTATTGTCTACGGGCGGTAAGAGGAAACCCGGTAGGATATAATACCTTGTATGAAGATTAAGATTCTGCCCGATGAGGTAGCCTCTCAGATCGCTGCCGGCGAAGTCATCGAGAGACCGGCGTCCGTGGTGAAGGAGCTGCTCGAAAACACCATCGATGCCGGCGCCGCTCGCGTTCAAATTCGGGTCGACGACGCGGGGAAGAGGCTCATCGAGGTCAGTGATGACGGCGTGGGGATTTCGGTGGATGACCTGCCCCTGGCGGTTGTGGGTCACGCCACCAGCAAACTAAACTCTGCGGATGACCTTTTTCATATCACAACGCTAGGTTTCCGGGGGGAGGCGCTCGCGTCGATCGGCGCGGTTTCGCGCATGACCCTTGTTTCCAAAAACGAAGGCGCGTCGAACGGCGCCAGCATCGTCGTTGAGGGCGGCAAAGTGATCGGTACTGAGTTGACCGGCGGTCCATCTGGTACCGTTGTGCGGGTGCAGGACCTGTTTTTCAATACTCCTGCCAGGTTGAAGTTCCTCAAACGCGACCTCACCGAACGCCAACAGATCGACGCCCTGGTGACGCGCTACGCCCTCGCATACCCGGATAAAGCCATTCATCTCCAGGAAGACGGCAAACCCGTGCTCATGACCACCGGCAACGGCAACCGGCGGGAGATTTTGACGCAGATCTACGGCGTTGACCTGGCGAAGCAGTTGCTTGAAGTTGTGTTTGAAGAAGAGGGAACACAGATTCACGGCTTTATCAGCCCCATTTCGGTAAACCGTTCAAACCGCAAGGACATCACGTTTTTTGTCAACGGGCGCTGGGTGCAGGATACCACTCTCACCGCTGCTTTGGTAAAAGCCTACCAGACCTACCTGATGGTTGGCCGTTACCCGCTGGCGGTTCTGTTTCTCCAACTCCCGCCGGAAGAGATCGACGTGAACGTTCACCCGGCCAAGTCCGAGGTGAGGTTCAGGTATCCAGACCAGGTCTTTTCCACCCTGCAGCGGGCGGTGCGCAGAGCCCTGATGGCCTATTCGCCGGTTCCCCAGGTTACCCCTCCCGCCTGGCGCTTCGAACAGGGTCCCGCCATCCCGGCAGTATCGCCGGGCGCGTGGGATGCCTGGAGCAGCCGGGATGAAAACGGGACCGCCAGTAACACGCCAGCCCCGCCGCCGGAGGCCGGTACATATCAGCCGGCCGCGCTTGGCGGCATCCCGCTCCTGCGCCTGATCGGTCAGATCGGGGGCACCTACCTGGTGGCCGAAGGACCGGATGGTTTGTACCTCATTGACCAGCACGCGGCGCATGAGAGGATCTTGTACGAAAAAATGACCCGGCAAAAGGGCAAAGTCGTCACCCAGGACCTTCTCGTTCCGCAGGTGCTGCAGCTTCCCCCTCAATCTGCCAGGCTGCTCGTCGATAAACTGCCCGTTCTCATCCAGATTGGTTTCAAGATCGAAGAATTCGGAGCGAACACGTTCAGGATCAGTGCTGTCCCGGCGATTTTCAACCAGCGCGACCCGCAGGCGGCGGTGCGCAGCGTGATCGAGGATTTTGAAGAAGATGAGACCCCGCTGGCGGGAATGCTTGAAGAACAATTGATCGCCAGGATCTGCAAGCGCATGGCGGTGAAGGGGGGCACGCGTTTATCGCCCGAGGAGCAGGAAGCCATCCTGCGAGACCTGGAGAATTGTGCCTCTCCGCGCACCTGCCCGCATGGTCGTCCGACGATGATAAACCTTTCTGTCGATCTGCTCGAAAGGCAGTTCGGCAGGCGCGGCGCGCGTTCGATCTAAATTCCCCCCACAAGTTCAGAGATTTGCGGCAGCGCCAGGCTGACATCCATGTTCAGTACCAGGTCCGCCCTGCGGTCAAGCGGGGTGGGCGAGTAATTGATCAGCATCACTTTGGCGCCTTTCTCGAGCGCGTCGTAAGGCAGGCTCGCCGCTGGGAAAACCTCAAGCGATGAACCCGCCACCAGCAGCAGGTCGCAGGATCTAATTTCTGTTTCCGCCGCCTGCCAGGCTTTCATCGGTAGGGCTTCCTCGTACAGGGTGATATCTGGTCTCACCACCCCGCCGCATTTGGGGCAGCGCGGGATCGAGCCGCTTTGAATTTCCTCAATAATTTCCTTGGCATCGGGCGCAATAGCTCCGCACATTGGGCAGTAGAATACCCGCATATTACCGTGCAACTCGATGACCCTTGAAGATCCGGCTCGCTGGTGCAGACCGTCAATGTTTTGCGTGATGACTGCTTTTACGATCCCGGCCTGTTCGAGCACAGCGAGCGCGGTGTGAGCCGGGTTCGGGCTCGCCGCGGTGGCGGCTTTCATCAGTGGTCTTAACCAGTCGTAAAAAACTTTCGGGCGAAATCTGAACGCGGTGGCAGAGGCAACCTCCATTGGGTCGTCTTTCTGCCACAGGCCGCTGCCGGCGCTGCGGAAATCTGGTATCCCGGACGGGGTGGAAATTCCCGCGCCGCTGAACACGACCATATGGGTGGATTGCCGAACAAGCTGCGCGGCAGCGTTGACCAGATCCCTGCTGATTGCCATCAACCGATTCTGCTGGAGAGGAATTGAGCCAGCTGCACCACCTGTTGAGCGAACAAACCCTCTGGTTGGGCTTTAATCGCGGGCATGAATTTCTGGTTCGCCTGGAAAACCTGTTCAGGGATGGCCGGGATCATCGCCCTCACCGGGTTTCCGGGAAGCAATTTCGACACCATATCTGCGGTCATTTGAAGGTCGGAACGGGTGCGATTGTACAGAATGACATCGATGTAGGTATCCGGCTGAGAGATCAATTCTTTCAGGTAGCTGAGCAGCCGCCGTGTGCGCAGCACAGTCGCCGGGTAGGAATCCGTAAGAACGAGAAGTTGATCACACATCAGGCTGACTTTCTGCCATCCCGGAAGCATGGGATTGCCGATATCCAGGATCGTCACTCCTGCGAGTCCTTTCAGGCAGGCGGCAACGGCAGCGATCTTTTCTTCCAGGTTTCCAAATGCGCTCATATCCTGTTTGTCCGACGCCATGAACACGCTTGGACCAAACGAGGTGTGAACCGAGTACTTCTCAACGCTTTTGGCGGTGATCTTCGAAGCAGCAAGCGACAGTACTTTTTCCAGCCCATACGAGTCGGCGATATCCAGTTCCAGTCCCCAGGTCCCCTGGCCGGGGCGGAGTTCTGCGGCGAGGACTTCTTTCACCTGTGATTGAGCGATCGCTATCGCGAGATTTAGAGCCAGCGTCGAAGCCCCCAACCCGCCTTTTGCCGCGAGAATTCCACACATCCAGCCCCTTTTCTTCACGGGTGGAATAGTGCTTATCTTGGCGTTCTCCAGCAGGGTTTTAACGTGGGCGGTCAATTCCAGCGGATGGATCGGCTTGGTCAGGTAGTCATCCGCTCCTGCATCGTAACCGGTGACCTTGTCCTGCACCTGGTTCTTGGCGGTGAACATCAGTATCGGGATGGCGGCGGTGGCTGGGTTGGCTTTGAGCTTTTGGGCGACCTCGTACCCGTCGATGGTGGGCATCAGCACATCCAGGATGACGAGATCGGGCTTGTTCTTCTCAGCCATATCGATCGCCATCTCGCCGGTGTTGGCGGCTGTGATCTTATACCCCTGACCTTGCAGCATCATTCCCACCAGGCGCAGGGTCTCCATATCATCATCTACGATCAGGATCTTCTCAGCCATTCTCCCTCCCTTTCTTATTCTTGTAGTCAGTCTAGCATATTCAGCAGGCGACTTCAAGAGCTTGTTGTGACTCTCCTGCATTTCCTGGATGCTATAATGACAGTATGCAGCATGATCCGTTCAGCAGAGAGGCTATTACCAGGCTGGGGCTCGACCTGGGCAAACCGGTTTTGGTTGGCTTTTCCGCCGGTCCTGATTCGCTTTGCCTGCTGCACCTGCTGCGGAGCAGCGGTTACACCGTCGTAGCCGCGCACCTCGACCATAGTCTGCGTCCAGCCTCCGGCGACGAAGCTAAAAAGGCTGGTGAACTTTGCGCCAGCCTGGGGATTCCGTTTCATCTCGAGAAGGCGGATGTGGCGGGTTACGCGGCGAAAAATGGGATTTCCATCGAAGAGGCGGGCAGAGAGCTGCGTTACACGTTCCTGTTTGCCCAGGCTGCCAGGTCCAATGCGCAAGCCGTGGTGACAGGCCATCACGCCGGCGACCAGGTGGAGACGGTGTTGATGCATTTCCTACGCGGCAGCGGGCTGAGCGGGCTGGCGGGGATACGGCCTGTGCTGCTGCCGAATCCCTGGAGTGACGTCATTCCCCTCGTCCGGCCATTGCTTGGCGTTACCCGCGAGCAGATTGACCATTACTGCCGCCAGAATCACCTCAACCCGGTCGTGGATGAATCGAATGCCGATCCCCGCTACTTCCGCAACCGCATCCGTCATGAACTGGTGCCGTACCTGCAGACATTCAACCCCGAGTTTACCCAGCACCTGGTGAACATGAGCGAGGTGGTGAGAGAAGAGGACGATTACCTTGTTTGTGAAACCCGGCGCGCCTGGGAGCAGGTGGTTATTGAACAGGGTGAAACATATCTTGTGCTCGAACGCGACCGATTCAATTCGCTGCCCATCGCGCTCGCACGCCGGCTCATGCGAGCGGCCATCGGCGCGCTCAACCGTGACTTGCGTGATATCAATTTCACCACTGTTGACCGCGCGCTCGCATTTGCCCGTTCATCAAACCACGCCAACCAGGAGGAATTGCAGGCCGGGTTGGACCTGCTCATCCACATGCGCGATCAATTGGTGCTGGTCACGCATCAAAACCTGCCTGGCGCGCTGTGGCCGCAATACGCACCGGGGACGGATGTTGTCCTCGCCGTGCCGGGTGAAACACGCATCAACGCTTACTGGTCTATCAGCTCCTCCCTTTGCGACCGCGAGCACCCGACCCTGGCCGATCCCGCTATCGGGCTCATGGACGCTTGCATCCTGGATGCTCCACTCCGGCTCGGCACAGTTAAACCCGGAGACCGTTTCCAGCCACTTGGCATGGAAGCCGGCACGCAAAAACTCGGGGATTTCTGGACCAACAATGGGCTCTCTGCGCGCGCACGGGAGCATTGGCCACTGGTCAGGTCCGGCGGCGAGATCGTGTGGGTGCCCGGCTTTCGCGTGGCCCACTCAGCACGCGTGAAACCCGACACAACGCAAGTATTGCGATTGGAATTGATCAGGAAAACAAAACCGGAGCCGTGAGGGCCCCGGTTTGAGCGTTTATCCTTCGCCAGTGAGTTGGCGCAGTTTTGTGCTGATTTCGCGCCATTGAATTTTGGAGACCCCAAGCTTTTGACGGATGGCATCCTTCTCCATGCCGGAGCGCCAATCATCCACCGAACAGGTCCAGCGGCACATGTCAAAGGAAAGATGTTTATCCAGTCCGGCTTCCTTGCCGATATCCTCCAGCAGGTACTCCAGCCGGCGAGGCGACCATGGAAAGACCTGTTCCACCGGGTGATATTGCTCCAGGTATTCCTGGTAGGCTTCCACCCAATCCCCCGTGAGCGGGATATTGCGTTCTTTGTATCGGCTACCGCTGGCGGAGTAGCGCACGAACAGCCGCGGACTCTTGTTGCTTTCCAGGTCGATGTGGTTCAGGTTAAGCGCGAGGCATTCGCGCTTTTTTATTCCGGTCGACAGCAAGAGGCTTAACAAAACGTACAGGCGCGCGTCCGGTTTTTCCGAGGTACGGTATTTCCTGGCGGTTTCCAGCACGCGCAGCTCTTCATCCGGCGTGAGTATCTGGGCCAGGGGGCTGACGACCGCCTTCTGCAGCACTCTCTCCGCCGGGTCCATGGGGATGCGGCCGGATTGCGTCAACCAGCGGAAGAAAGACTTGATCGAGGTGATGCGCCGTGACAGCGTTTTCGGGCTGCAGGGCACCCTGCGTTCGTGCTGCAGCCAATCCAGGAAGCGGTTGATGTCGCTGGTTGTGATGCTGCCGACCATCGTTTCTGGCGGGAAGAAATCGCTGAACAGGTTCATGTCGCCAAGAAAAGCCTTGACGGTGTGAGGTGATTTTCCCTGATCGTTGAGAAAATATTCCCAGGCGCTGATCGCCGAGTGAAAAGTGGTTTCAGACGTGATGTGCAGCTCAGGAACTGTGTTCATGATCCCATCCTTGAAAAAATATTTCGTATAGCATTATTAACCTGAGTTTACACAGGGAAAGGGACTTTGTCAATAAGCAATTTTCAGGTGATTTACGGGTATAGCGCTGCCCTAATGATCTCACGGATGGGATCGACATTGGGGATCAACACCATAGCGCCGCCGTCGGTCACAAAGTGGGTGATATCCTCTTCCCCGATTGCATACTGCTTGACGATGGCCGGGTCTGACACTATTTTGGCCGCGAACGGCAGCAGCTCGGTCATTTTTGAGAAGGGCAGGTCCGTCTCTACGCTGTTTTTGAAGAGCTCGTAGAATTCGGAGGCGCGGCTGAGCCCGTTGAGGCTCATCGCCTGTTTGAAGATCGCCTGAAAGACCTCCTGTGCGCGCCGGGTTCGGTCAAAGTCGCTGGTGGAATAGCGGGAGCGCACATACCACAACGCCGTGTCGCCGTCCATGTAATTCACGCCGGGGCCGACGTAACAATACTTGTACACCGCTTGCGGCAGGTCGCAGCGGTCGTACAGCTCGTATGCCGCGTTGACACTGATGCCGCCAAGTGTATCCACGATCCCTACAAAACCGGCGAAGTTGGTCATCATGTAGTAATCAACGGGAATGTTGAAATTGTATTTCAACGTTTCCTGCAGCAACTCAAAGCCCCCGTACGCCATCGCCGTGTTGATCCTTTCATATCCGATCCCGGGGATTTGGACGTACAGGTCGCGCGGAAAAGAGGTCAGGGTGGCAATCCCTCGATCGGGTATCAGGGAGAGCAGCATGATGACATCGCTCCGGTATCCCTCTCCGGGGCGCCAGTCCGATCCCAGCAGCAGAATATTCACCTGTCCTTCCGGTCGATCCAGCCCGAGGAAGATCCTATCCGAGGGGGTGGCCACCGGTGTGAGGGTGGCTGCCGCGCTGGTGGGGGTGCCGGTGGGTTGGCGCGTTTCATATGCCGGCTGGAACGGGGTGGGGGTCGCCGGGTAGTTCCCTTCAATGTCCGCCACCGGGATGGGCGTGTTGACGCCGGCCCGGCCTGGAACCACGCAGCTTGTGATTAAGAGTAACATCGTAAAAATTACGATGAGAAATCTGTTTCGCATAAGCATTATTTTACTCCACTTACAGGACGGAAAAAACGCGCTCAAGTTCCCGCGTTGCGCTATTTTCTATTCTGAAGGTTGACAATCCTTCAGAGTCTGTTAAAATATCCACCAGAAATGCCGAAGTGGCGGAATTGGCAGACGCGCTACGTTCAGGGCGTAGTGAGCATTACGCTCGTGAGGGTTCAAATCCCTCCTCCGGCACTCAAACCCGCAGTTGAAATGACTGCGGGTTTTGTATTGTCTCAGTCTGCAGAATGCGGTAATATTAATCCATGCAGAAGTTTTTCGAAAAATTTAAAATCAAGATCGACCTGAAAAAGGTCGGGTTGATCGTCGCCACGGTGATCCTGTTCTTCCTCGTCATGGACTTGAACACCCGTTTGAGCGAGTTGTCCCGCCTGACAACCCAGCGGGATGAAGCCGCCACAGTGGTGGCGCAGCTCAGCAGCACCCTGGAGGTGCTCGAAACACAGGTGGCGTTTGCCCAGTCAGGGGGGGCGGTTGAGGAGTGGGCCTACAACGAAGGGCACATGGTGCGCGAGAACGAGGTGCTCGTCATCCCGCTTTCACCGCCGGGCACGACCCAGGTTCCTGCGCTGGTCCCCACGCCCGTGCCGGAGCCTGTCGCCAACTGGCAGATCTGGCTGGCGCTGCTTCTAGGAAAATAGAAAAAGACTCCTGAAAAATCAGGAGTCTTTTTTCAAGCGGTGGATGGCCAGCATGGTCAGGTCATCGGAAACCGGTTCATCCTGCCGAAAGGCCGTGACGTGTTCCTCGATTCCCTCCAGTAATTCTGAAGCTGATTTGAAAGGATCTTCTTTGAACGCGGACAGCAGACGTTTTTCTGAGAATTGGTCGCCAGCGGGCGAGAATGTCTCGGTGACGCCATCTGTGTAAAACAACAGCGTGTCGCCTTCCTTCATCGAGATCTTGTGGCAGGGGTATTTTTCCCCTTCCAGCACGCCAAGCGCGACCCCGCCCCTGGCGAGTCTCTCAATATGGCGCGTGTGATGCCTGAACAACAGGGGCAGGTTGTGACCGGCGTTGGCGTATTCCAGCACCCCGCTGCGCGGGTCCAGAACCGCGTAGATCGCTGTGACGAACATCCCGTTTTCCGACTCCTCCTCCAGCAGTTCGTTCACCCTGGTCATTACATCGGCTGGTGAACTCAGCGATTGCGCCGCCGAGCGGATCAGGGTTCGCGTCACGGTCATGTACAGCGCTGCGGGCATGCCTTTATCCGCGACATCCGCGATCGCGAAGGCGATGCGCCCGTCCCTGGTGGTGAACACGTCATAAAAATCGCCGCCCACTTCCCTGGCGGTTCTCCACCGCAGGTCAACCTCCCAGCCGTCGATTTCCGGCATGGTTTGCGGCAGGAAGGTTTTTTGAATCTGCCGCGCCAGTTGCATCTCGCGTTCGATCCGTTCTCGGTCGACCATTTCAATTTTTAATCTTTCATTTTGAATGGCCAGCGCGGTTTGCTGTGCGACTCCTTTGATCAGTTCTACCCGTTTCTGGTGGTATGCCGCCTGAATGTTGGTCTCACGTGTGAGCATAATGCCGTAATGCTCGCCTTTGATCCCCAACGGGAACCCCAGCAGCCAGCTTGAACTTTCAGGGATGCTGGCGTTCATGTCCATCTGGCAGTTCAATCTGCGCCAAGTCGTAAATGGGGTCTCCGGATCGGGCAGCAGGCAGCCGGCAATGCTGTCCTGTTCGTGGATCCAATCCAGCAGCGGGAATTCACCTGGCAAAAACGACCGCCCAAGGATTTCTTCCTGCTCGGTGTGCGAGGGTGTCGCCACCTTGGCGGGTTTGTAGCGTGTTTCCTCGGCATCCCACAGGTACACCACGCAGGTATCCACGCCAGCCAGGATGGGCATCAACTGCACGATCGTGTCAAGAATGTCCTGCAGATCGTTCTGGCTGACCACTGCCTGCGCAACTTGCAGCAATACCGCCGTGACGTAGGCTTCTTCCTGCCGGTTCTCCAACAGGCGGATATTTTCCAGTCCAACGGTCATCTGCTGGGCAATTCCCTGCAGGATGGCCAGCGTCTGGTCGGTGAACCGGTTTTCAGTCCCGGGCGCGCCTTTGCTGTTGTGCGAGACCAGGAAGGCTCCGTGCAGCTCACCGTGGGCGATCAACGGCACAAGCACCAGGGTGTGGATTTTCTCTGAATGTTGCAGCGATTTAAGTCCCAGTTCAGTTTCGGGGTCAGTCACAAAGACCGGCGCCAGCGTGGCGTGCAGCCTTAATAACGCCACTGCTTCCGTATCCTTGATCTGCTTTTCCCGCTCAAGCGGTTGAAATCCGTACCAGTTCATCAGTTTGAAAGTTTCATTATCGGGTTGGATCAGCAATACCGCGCATTGTTCAATGCCCACCAGCAGCGGAGCGAGCCGTACGATGGTGGAAAGCAGCGCGTCAACCGTGGTGATCGACTGCATCGCTTCCGCCACCTGCAGCAGGACCGTGGAGGACCAGGCTTCTTCCTGGGCGGTGGCGTACAGCCTGGCGTTTTGAATCGCGACCGCAGCGTAGCTCGCGAGCGTGGTGGCGATGGCTGACGCTTCGGATCCGTACCTGCCTTCGGTGTGATGCGCCAGCGTCAATACCCCCAGTATTTCGTCACCCGACCGCAGCGGAACTGCCAGCGAGGAGTAATTGGGCTTGAACTTTCGAGCCGCACCAAGCGGTCCGATCGGGTCATCCGGTTGGCGGATGACTGGTTCGTTGCTGGTGATGCCCTTGTTCAAGAAATTACGCACAGGGATCGATTCTTCCGTGGAGAGGATGATCTTTTTCCCCGGAACCCCCCGCACCGCGGCAAGGTTGAGGGCTCTCTCCTCGACTGCTGTTTCCGGGTTGTTGTCTGTCAGCCAGACCGCGGACGCGTCGCATGGCAGGCTGCTCTCCAGCGCTTCCAGGATCCGGTCCAGCAGGTCGGGCAGGGCAAGGTTGGTGATCAATAAACCGGCGATGTCCCGAAAACTATCCGATACCTGCCGCCGCCAGCTCTCAGAATGGAAGAGAGAGGCGTTTCGCAGTGACAGTGCGATCCCTGATGCCAGGCTTTCAAACAGGTCCAGGTCAGCCTGGGTGAAGGCGCGTAGTTTATCGGATTGCAGGTCGAGCACGCCGGTGACATCATCCCCGAATTTTAGCGGGATCGTCAACTCGGACCGCACCTTCTTGGGGAAATACCTGGAGGGTGTGTAAAGCGGGCTCGAAGCCACGTCGTTGGCCAGGATGGTGATCCCGCTGCGCGCTGCGGTAGGGATGATCCCCGTCGGCGAGTTCAGATCAAAGGCGAAAGCGTTCGGTTTCAACTTTTGCGCCTGGGGTGAGGTGCCAGCCTGGAAGATCACCTTCATGCGGTTGCTGTGAACGGTGAATATGTGCACATACGGGATGGAAAACCGGCTCGAGATGATCGTCACCACCTTGTTGAGCAGCTCCTCCAGGTTGAGGATCGACGAAAGCACGTACCCGATCTCCGCGACTGCCGAGAGTTGCGCTGCCCGCTGATCCAGCGTCGTGAACAGCCGCGTGCTCTCGATCGCCAGCGCGATCGTATCCCCCAGAGACCGCAGCACCAGCATGTCATTTTCGTGAAAAGCTTCTGCTTCGTTCGATTGGATGTCCAGCACGCCCAGGATGCGATTGTCCGCGATCAACGGCAGCACGACCTCAGCCTTGGTATCCGGCAGCGATGCGTGCGCTTGATAGAGCGGCTCCCGGGTTACGTCATTGGCCAGAACCTCTTTCCCTTTTCTGGCTGCGGCCCCGACCAATCCTTTTTCAAAATCTACAGACTTGAACAGGTTTTCCTGGTTTGGCAGGCAGCCGAGTGAACTGGCGCGAAAATTGATCTTCCGTTCTTCCCCGTCCAGCGTGAAGATTCCCACGTGGTAATAATTGAAGGAGCATTGGATCAGGTTGGTGACCCTGGAGCAAAGATCGTCCAGGTTCATGATGTTGGTGATCTGGGAACTGACCGAACGTACCAGTGAGAGCTGGTCATAGCGCCAGTTCTTGATCGATACCTGGCGGTTTACCTGCATCGCCAGCGCGGCGATCCCCATCAGGGTTCGTAATAAGACGACGTCCTGCGGATCGAAAGGCTCTTCTTCCGGGCGCTCAACGAACAGCACTCCCAGCAGGTTGTCCTGGGTGATGACAGGCAAGGCGATCGCGTCCGGATGGACTGATTTCGTTGCCCTTTTCCGGCGCGTGGAATAAGCGCTGCGTTTTTCAAACGCTTTTTGTACAGCCACGGGGGCGCCTTTTGAAGGTAGCAGGCCGCTTTTCTTTTCACCAGGCAGCGGATAAAAGGGTTCCGCCAGCCACAAACGGGCATTACACCGCAGCCTGGTCCGAACCGCCTGACTGAAGGCGGTGCACAGGCTCTCGGCATCCGGTTGAGAGAGCAGCTCTTCACCGAGCGAAAGGAATTCTTCCCAGGAGGAAAAAACTACTGGCTCAGGGTCAGTCATTCTTTAAGTTTGGTCAGCGTCAGCCGGTTATGGTTTTCGTAAAAATCAAATTTCACTTCGTCCATAAGCTGGCACATCAGGTAATACCCAAGACCGTTGTTCTTACGGTCTTTTAATGCTGCGGATAGATTGGGAACGGGGATACACGCGGGGTCGAATGGCTGGCCAAAGTCCTCCAGGATCACCTGGATCCCAGAAGTGAGCTGGTCGCAGGTGCAGATGACTTCACCAATGTCTTCACCTCCATAGGAATGCTCAATTATATTAGAAACAGCCTCGTCTACGGCTGTTTCTAATTCAAAGAGCGCTTTGTCCGAAAGACCGGCGGTCTCTCCTTCACCTCTAACGTATTCCGCGATGAGCGAGAGACTCTCAAACCGGCCAGGAAAGATCCTGGTTATCATACATATATTTCTTAGAAATTACCCACCGCATCCAAAACAGTATCGTAGATTTTGAATATCTGGGTGAAACCAGCGAGTTCGAAAACCGATTTAATATTATCCTGCATGGCGGCCAGCAGCAGGTCGCCCCGGTTATAGCGTTTACTGGCTTTCAAGGCTGCGATAAGAACCCGGAGACCAGCGCTCGAAATGAAATCCAACTCAGTCATATCTATCACGATCTTGAATTGACCGCGGTCGTGAACCTGGGCAATTTCTTCAGCGAGTTTCGGGGCGGTCGCGCTGTCTACGCGTCCGGCCACTTTTACTACATCACAGCGTTTGAATTGAGTGGTTGATGTTTCCATTTGATCGCTCCAGTCGTAAACGTTTGTCCAATATTATGTATTATAACATGCGCGTGAAGGGGCTTGACACTTGACAGTTAATCCGGCTTGGAATTGTGGTATCATGAAAAAAATCGGACTGATACAAGTCACTATCACAGGATATTTCTTAATCAAGAAGAAAAACAGGATCACTATGAACGAAAAAGACAATCCACAAAACGTGATAAATAAGTTTGCCCGAAGGCAAAAGATGATGCCTTATCTATTAGGCGGGTTGGCTGGTTTGCTTGCGCTGGCAGGGATCTTTATTATCATTTCTGTTGTCACCGGCTCGGGAAATCCATTCAAAACGATATTTGCCACCAAGACACCCACCCCCACGTTGACCTTTACCCCCACCGCCACGGTTCCCTCTCCGACGCCAACCATGACGGCAACGGTCACAGAGACAGCCACTCCCACCATGACCGATACCCCCTCTGGCCCCCAGTATTACGAGGTCAAAGAAGGTGACTCGTGCTACGCTTTGGCGGCAACATTTGAAGTTGACTTCATGGTCTTAATGCAGATCAACAACTTCCCGGCGAACAGCTGCCCCATCAAGCCCGGCGACAAGATTCTCATCCCTGCGCCCGGCCAGCAGCTGCCAACCGCGACACCCTTGCCCACCGGGCTGCCGCGTGGAACCGAAATCGAATACACAATTCAACCCGGCGATACACTCGCTGCCATCGCAGTCCGGTTCAATAGCACGCTCGATGACATCCTTCGTTTGAACAAGATCGATGACGAAAATGCGATCGAAGCAGGTCAGATCATCAAGATTCGCATCAACCTGGTGACGCAGACCCCCACCTTCGTCCCGACCAGCACCCTCTCAAATGCCCCAACGCAGCCAACAGCGACCGTAACTCCTTAAACCATTCGTTTGAAGCAAAGACAGCCCCTGCGTAATGAACAGGGGCTGTGTTGTTATATGTCAGCGAGCTGCTTCAAGACGTCCCTGGCGGTCGTGCTCACCATCGGGTCCTCCTCGGTTTGAAGTATCTCCTCGATGATCTCCACTGCTTCGCGCATCCGGTGGTTGCCCATCCACACCAGGATGTTGCGTTTGAGCCCGTTAAGCTTTGCGCGCTTTATCGCGCTGGAAGAAAATCTGTGGTCGAAATCATCTTTGGTGAAGCGCAGAACGCGGAGCATTTTTTCAACCGAAAAGCCGCTCAGGGTTTGCCCGTCGTCAACACGTGTCAGTACTTTGCGGTTCCATGGGCATACTGTCTGGCACAAGTCGCAGCCGAACACCCACTCTCCGACCTTCCCGCCTTGCCCTGCGAGGATCTCGCCTTTGTTCTCGATCGTGAGGTAGGAGATGCATCTCGCCGCGTCGATCGTCCGGTCCTCCTGGATACAGCCGGTGGGGCAGGCATCCAAGCACCGCGTGCAGCTGCCGCAATGGTCCTCCGGGTAAGGCGGGTTGGTTCTTAATGGCATCGCGGTGAAGATCTCCGTGAGGAGAAAACCGGAACCCTCCCGCGGAGAGATGACACACGAGTTCCTGCCGATCCAGCCCAAACCGGCCCGCACCGCCAGTTCACGCTCCAGGATCGGTGCGCTATCTGTGAAAACCCTGGGTTGTGGCGATTCAGGAAAAGCATTAACCAGCATATCGCACAGCGGTTTTAACAGGTCTGGCAGGCGGGAGTGGTAGTCCTCGCAGGCCGCGTAACCGCTGATCCTTCCAACCCATTCCCCGCCAGCTGCGCTCTCGCTTGTCAGATGGTAGGGGTATCCAAGCACGATGATGGACTGCAGACCCGGGTAGAGAAGTGCCGGGTCCGACCGGGTCTGACGGTGATAGGCTGAGTCGAGGTACGCCATTCCTCCGTGCTTTCCTTCATCCAGCCACCGGATGTACCTTTCGTAGCTTTCAGCCGGTCCAGGTGAAGCGATGCCAAATAAAGAAAAGCCAAGGCGCAATGCCCTGGCTTTCAGTTCTTCTTCCAATCCGGCGGATTCTTTCAGCATGTCCTTATGGCGTGGCCGTGGACGGTGTCACCGTGGGTGAGGGGGTTACCGGGGTCGGGCTGGGACCGAAAGTCGCGGTCGCGGTGGGTAGCGTCCCGGTGATCGTGGGCGTCGGCGGAACGAGGGTGGGGGTGAGGGTGATATCACTCACAACAATACTGATGCTCGCGTACTCGCCGAACGCGTAACCGGCGGCGCTGTACATCTTCCAGTAGCTGGTGTGAGGTCCGGCCACGGTCGGGGCAACGAACGTGATGCTCACTTCCGTGTATTCACCAGGGGCGACATCTTTCCCGAGCATGACCAGGTATTCGTTATTCTTCCCCAGCAGGTCACCCTCCAGGTAAACGATCCCGTAATCCTTGGTCCAGGTGGTGGCTCCGGAGTTTTGAAACCGCCAGGTCTTGACGAATTGCTCTCCGGGTTTCACCACCGTGCCATCCGGGTAGGTGACATCCGCGATGAACAAGGAGTTATCCGTGATGGAATCCGGCGGCAGAGTGAGCACCTGTCCCATCGTGGGTGTAGGGCTGGCCGCTTCAGGGGTCGGGCTTTCCGGTCCCGGGGTGAGGGTTTCAGTTGGAACAGGTGTGGGGGTGGTGGTCGGGATGGCTGAAGCCGCCCTTGTCAATTCCGCCTTGACTGTCGCTGCGATTTCGGTCATCTTCTGGTTCGGATCGGCAGTTGCCTTTGCCCCGCAACCCGCGATCATTACCGTCGCCAGGGCGATAACAAGCACTCCGATAATTCTTTTTTTCACTAGCATTCTTCTTTCCTCCAGCAATTTAAAACTCACCGCTTATTGTCAAACAACTTGGGAGGCTTGTCAAGAGCCTGCAATTTGCCATATTTCACCGTGCCGCCAGGTAGATGTAACGAGGACGGGTTGCCTGCGGATTTTTGACTCCCAGTCGGGGTGTAATATCCTTTTTTGAAAACCTTACTGGTTTTACACCAGGGTCTCCACCGGGATTATGCTTTGCAGCAGCAGGTCCCCCTCTTTGCGGGTCACCTGCACGCTCACCACCAGCGCCCCCTCGGCTGCCTGCTTGCCGGTGTGCAGTGTAAAATCAACCCGGTTATTGAGCACACCCAGGATGGACGCGGATGAGATTACCCTTTGATCTTCAGAGAGCAGCTCCAGGCTGACCGTTGTATCGAGGGAAGCCCCGGAAAATCCGATCGAGACCCTCACGCGTTTCTGGTCTTCCAGCAGCCGAGCGCATTGCTCCACGATTTGCACCGGGATGGGTTCAGCGGTTTCTGCGCTCATCGGATAATTTTCCGGGCTTCCATATAGAAGCGTTTTTCATGGGCCTCGCCCATTGAGAAGGTTTTTCGCGGCAGCGCCCCATCCAGGATGACCGTGCGGAATAGATCGCTTTTCTGCATCGCGGGCAGGTAAAATCCCGCGTTTCCCACCTGGCTGCCAAGATTGAAGACGATCTCGTCGCCGTGTACGTAGTCAATTTGGGTGGCGCTGTCTGCCTTCAACCATGCGTCAAGGATGGGCTGCAGGCTTCCCACCGGCAGGTTCGCCGATGGTTTGGCGATCGATACCAAGTAATACGCGTCCGGGGTGATCATCCCGATCATGTGGCAGTCAACACTGCCTTGCCTGACGCGTGCTCTCAATAACGCCGGGTTTTCAAGCCGTTCAAAGTGAGCGCGGGAACCCGCGTATTCCCGGATTCGTGTTATCGGGTCGCCCTGGACATCGAATAACACCCGGTGGATCGGTTCAAATTCCAGGCCCCGGTCGTGAATATTCTCGATTTCCACCAACGCGTACCGCGACGGGTGGTCCATCTCGACCACCGGTTTCAATTCCTCCCAGATCGCCTTGGCGGTCGCCAGCGAGTGATTGCCGTCGCCCACCGCAAAAAGCAGTACCCCTTTATCCGGGGAAAGATCGTATTTCGGATAAAAAACTTCCGGGCTGGCGAGGTGCTGCAACCCGTCCAGGATGCGGCTCTCGAGTTCTTCACTAACGATCCTGCCGTGCAGGTGGCCGCTGCCCTTCATCAGGTCAAAGTTGTAGACCACTGGCAGCGTTGATTTCTCGGCTTCCACCGCGCCGATGACGACATCTTCCGGATCATCGATCAAGACCAGAATGTGCGGCAGTTCAAGCGGGGCGTCTTTGCGTATGCGCATCCGCGGCGGCAGGCGGTCAAGGATTGTTCCCTCGGTGGCCCTGATCAGGCTTTGCGACCCCTTGGAAAAATCGTACTTCTCCAGGTCAAGCGCCATCATCAATCCCCGCCGCACCTTTCCGTCCACAGTCCGTTCAACGTAAATGGTGTGATCCTGCGGCTGCAGCGTTCCATCTTCCAGGTACTGCTTCATATGGTTATTGATGCTGATCACCTTCTGTGCTTCCTCCTGTTTGCCCAGGTAAACTTCGGGCAGAATGAGGTGCAGTGTGGAAGGTATCCTGGCTCTGAAGTGTATTGATCGCACGCGATCACGGCCCATTTTTCCAGGTTGATGTGCCTGGCCGGCAGGAAGGTATCTGGGATCTGAACACCGATGGATGGATAATTTTTCATAAGAGGAGCCTTTTTGGTTTATTTTACCAGACAGACCCGGAATGAAAAAATCCTCCCGTTTTACCGGGAGGATTTTGCGTAAACAGGAAATCACTACATGCCGGACATGAACGCGAGCCCCAGCGCTCCCGGGCCAGCGTGCGTGCCCAACACCGGGCTGACCGTGCTCAGCAGTGCGTCCGTGACCAGCGACGACGGGAACCGTTTGACCGCCTTCTCGAGCAGCGCCTCTCCCTCGCGGGGGGCGTTGGCGTGCACCGCGCATAGCCGCAGCGGACCGGCTTCGTTTTTCAACCTGGTTTCTACCAGGTCAAGCAGGCGGTCGCTGGCCTTAGAAAGCGTACGGACCCGCTCGATCGCTTCGATCCGCCCATCGCGCAGCTCCAGTAGCGGTTTCAGATTCAACATCGTCCCCAAAAAAGCCTGGGCCCCGCCAATTCTGCCGCCGCGATGCAGGAATTCAAGTGTGCTCAACACAAAGTACACGCCGGTGCTGGCAGCCGCTTTCGCCGCCACCGCCTTGCACTCCGCCAGGCTCGCGCCGGCTGCCGCCATGCGCGCCGCGCTTAACACCTGGAACCCCATTGCCATGCTCGTGCTGCTGGAGTCGAACAATTCAATGTTGCCCCCGGGGGTGGCGCGCATTGCCTGGGTGGCTGAATCCAGTGTGCCCGAGAGCTTGCCGGAGATGTGGATGCTGAGGATGTCATACTCATCCGCCACCAGTTGTTGGTACAGCTCCTTGAATTGCTCAGGTGTGACCTGCGACGTGGACGGCATTACCGTGTCTTTGGAAAGCCGCTCATAAAAATCTTTTGGCGTGATATCGATTCCATCCCGAAGAATCTCGTTTCCCCAGATCACCTGGAGCGGGAGAAACCTGATTGGCAGCCCCGCCAACATTTCATCCGGGATATTTGATGTGCTATCTGTTACGATCATGACCTTGCGCATAAAGATTTACCTCCAAAAAAGCACCGAATAAGCGATTTGGATATAGAAACCCCGATTTGTCTGGCTGGTTGCATGTGGATGGGCGGTTTCTCAGTGAATCCCAACGCGCTTGACACCCATGGTACAATAGATATAGAACTTATGTACTACATGATACGATACATGAACCAGCATATCTTGTTTCTTCATTCAGACAACCCTCCGGCGGATTCGTTTCTGATTCGTTCCTACAGTTATCGAAACCATGGGCTCTTGACCAAACCTGCCAGAGAAGCTAAAATGCTGCGGTTATAATAGGGTTGCTAAATCAATAAGGAACCGAAAAAGTGTTTGAGAATTTATCCGGCAGGTTAGAACAGATCTTCACCCAGCTCCGCCGCAAGGGAAAGCTCTCGGCGGAGGATGTGGATTCCATGATGCGCGAAATCCGTCTCGCGCTGCTCGAAGCGGATGTCAATTACACGGTCGTCAAGGAATTCACCTCCCGGGTGCGCGAGCGGGCGGTGGGTACCGAGGTGTCAAAGGCCCTCAATCCCGCCCAGCAGGTGATCAAGATCGTCAACGACGAGCTGATCCGCACGCTGGGTGAGCCTGCCAGGTTGAATCTTTCGGGGGTAAAACCTTACGCATTGATGCTTGTGGGTCTGCAGGGCTCAGGCAAGACCACCACCGCCGCCAAGCTCGCGAAACGCCTGAGGTCAGATGGAGAACGCGTGCTTCTGGTAGCCGCCGACCCCTACCGGCCAGCAGCCGTAAAACAACTGCAGACGCTTGGCGAGAAAATTGGCGTCGAAGTGATCGCGGACCCGGCAAAGAAACCGCCTGAGCTGGCTGCCCAGGCCTGGGACAAGGCCCAAAAGGGCGGTTACACGGTCATGATCATCGACACCGCCGGCCGTTCGCAGCTCGACCAGCCGCTGATGGATGAACTGCAGGCGATCGCGCGCAAGGTGAAATTGGTCGAGACACTGTTGGTGGTGGATGCCATGATCGGGCAGGAGGCCCTGCGTATCGCTGAGGGCTTCCGCGATGCTGTGGCGATCACGGGTCTGATCTTCACCAAGATCGACGGTGATGCCCGCGGCGGGGCTGCCATCTCCGTGCGCAACGCGACCGGTGTTCCCATCAAGTATCTCGGCACCGGCGAGGGGATTGACGCGCTGGAAGTGTTTGATCCCGCAAGATTGGCTTCCCGAATTTTGGGAATGGGTGATATGATTGGGCTGATCGAAAAAGCGGAAGCTGCTTTTGATCAAAAAGTCCAAAAAGAACAGGCTGACCGGATGATGAAAGGTCAGTTCACTCTTGAGGATTTTGCCGATCAGATCAAGCAGATTCGCAAGATGGGTTCGATCTCGCAGGTGATGGACATGCTCCCCGGTGGATTGGGGCAGATGTCCCGTAATGTTTCCCCTGACGAGACGGAACGCAACATCAAGAAAACTGAAGCGATCATCAACTCGATGACGCGCCAGGAAAGACGGAACCCGGACCTTCTCAACGCTTCACGCCGGCGGCGTATCGCTGGCGGGGCGGGCACGAACGTTCAGGAAGTGAATCGCCTGATCAAGCAGTTCAGGGATGCGCAGCGTCTGATGAAAACTTTGCAGAAAACAGGCGGGAAGGGACTTTCCCGATTGTTCAAGTGATCAAAAATGAAACAGCGGTAAGCGCTTCCTTCAGCGCCCCTCGCCAAAGCGAAATTTTTGGATTCACATCATATTTGATCATTTCTAAAGATACAGGAGATTAACCAGATGGTAAGAATTCGTTTACGCAGAGTAGGCCTAAAGAATCAACCCAGTTACCGGATCGTCGTCGCGGACAAAGAAAGCCCGCGTGATGGCAGGTTCCTGGAGATCATTGGTCACTACAATCCCACCACCGATCCTTTCACGCTGGAAGTGAAAGAAGACCGGGTATACGAGTGGATGAAGAATGGCGCTCAAACCAGCGAATCCGTGATGCGGTTGTTCAAGATCACCGGTCTGCTCGAACGCTATGAAAGATTTAAGAATGGCGAGGCAGTTGAAACCCTTCTGGCTGAAGCCCGCAAAGCCACTGACGAACGCCACGCCAAAATCGCGACCAAATAACCTGCCATGCAGCGCTCAGACAGATCCAATCAAAGGTATCAGAAGTTCAACACTGAGGAGAGCCACGTGAAGGAACTGATCGAATACGTTGCGCTTTCACTGGTGGATGATCCCTCCCAGGTCGTCGTCACCACTTACCGGGCCGGCGGCCGCGAGAATCTTGAGCTTCACGTCGCACGTGAGGATATGGGCCGTGTGATCGGCAAGGGCGGACGGGTGGCCAACGCCATGCGTATTCTGCTGCGCGTCGCCGCAGCCCGCGAGGGGACGCAGGCCAATCTCGAGGTTGCTGAACCAAAATGAGCCGCAGCTCCAGCTCCAGACCGGAACATCTAGACAATCCAGGCTCGCCTCAATCCGGCGAGCCTGTCTACTTGATGATCGGAAAGATGCGCCGCTCCCATGGCATCCATGGGGAGATGCAAATGGAAGTGATCACCGAGTTTCCCCAGACCATCAAACCGGGCAAGAATGTCTTCATTGGCGATGAAAAACGCGAACACACCATCGCCACCAGCCGTCCGGCAGCGAAGTTCCTGATCGTTTCACTTGAAGGGTTTCCAACGCGGGAATCTGTTGATGGGTTCAAGAATGAGTATGTCTATATTAAAGCTGAGAACCTCGCTGCACTTCCCCCCGGGAGACTGTATCAGCATGAGGTGATTGGCATGCAGGTAATGGACGAAGATGGGGGAATACTGGGGGAGGTCGTGGATATCCTCGTCACCGGGGCGAACGATGTGTACGTGGTGCGCGGGCAGAGCGGCGAAGAGCTCCTTCTTCCGGCGATTAAATCTGTGATACTCAGCATGGACAGGGAGTCAAAGACGATGATCGTGCGCCTGCAACAATGGGCATAGGGGTTCCCTTGGACGAAAAGAAATACTGGGTGGGTCTTAACCTCGTAAAAGGCATTGGGGCGGTCAGGTTCCGGCAGCTGCTGGACGTGTTCGGCACCGCCGCGGACGCCTGGAACGCCCCGCTTTCCGCATATACCTCAACCGGTTTACCCCAAAAGATCATCGAAAACCTCGTCCGGGTCAAAGGTCAGGTTGATCTCGACCTGGTGATGGAAAAGATCGAAAAAAACAACATCCGCGTGATGACCTGGCAGGACGCGGATTACCCCAGAAGATTGAAGGAAATTGACCAATCACCCCCCGTTCTTTACATCCGCGGCTCTATCCAGGTGGAAGACGATTGGGCGGTCGCCGTGGTGGGCACCCGCCGGGTGACCCCGTACGGCCGGCAGGTGGCTGTTGAGATCACCCGCTATCTTGCGCAGAACGGCGTCACTGTGGTCAGCGGGCTGGCGCGCGGGGTGGACGCGATCGCTCACCAAAGCGCGCTGACGGCTGGTGGCCGCACCCTGGCCGTGCTTGGCAGCGGGGTCGACGTCATCTATCCGCCAGAACACCGCAAACTGGCGTCCGATATCATGCAGAATGGCGCCCTGGTCAGCGATTACCCGCCGGGCACCCAGCCTGACGGCGTTAATTTTCCTCCGCGCAACCGCATTATTTCAGGTCTTTCGCTGGCTACCATCGTAGTTGAGGCGGGTGAAAAAAGCGGCGCGCTTATCACGGCTGAATTCGCCGTGGAACAGGGGCGCGATGTGTTCGCCGTCCCCGGCAGCATCCTCGCTCCGCAAAGTGAGGGCACCAACCGCCTGATCGAGCAGGGAGCCCGCCCCTTGCTCAAGATGAGTGATATCCTGGAGGTCTTGAAGCTGGAGCAGATCCCGGAAAAGCAACAGGCGCGCCGCATCAGCCCGTTAAACCCCGTCGAACAAAACCTGCTCAACCACCTCTCCACCGATCCGGTGCACATCGATGAGCTCAGCGGACGGACTGGATTGCCAATAAACGACGTTTCGGCTACACTCACATTGATGGAACTCAAAGGACTGGTAGCGCAGGTCGGCGGGATGAATTACGTCGCCATGCGCGAGCAACAAGCCTACTATAAGGGTAACTGATATGGCGGATCATTTTTACGCTGTGATCATGGCCGGCGGGGGCGGAACCCGCCTATGGCCGCTTTCCAGGAATAAAAACCCCAAGCAGATGCTGCAAATTTTCGGCGGCAGGTCGCTATTCCAGATCGCGGTCGACCGCCTGCTGGACAGGTTCACGCCCGCGTCCATTTACGTGGTGACGGTGGCGAGCCAGGTGGACGAACTGGCAAAACAGCAGCCCGCGATCCCCAGGAAGAATTTCCTCGTTGAGCCTCTTCCCCGGGGCACTGCCTCAGTTGTCGCCATGGCTTCAGCCGCGTTGCTCAAGAAAGACCCGCAGGCGGTATTGGCAGTTCTGACCGCTGACCACCTGATCAGCGACATTCCCTCATTCCTTGATGGACTGGAAGCGTCTTGCGCGATCGCCAACCAGGGGTATATCGTCACGCTGGGCATCAAACCCTCCGCGCCGGCGACCGGGTATGGGTACATCCAGGGTGGTGAACTGCTGGGTGAATTCAATAGCATACCTGTTTACCGGGTTGAACGCTTCATTGAAAAACCAGATCTTGAAAAAGCCAGGCATCTCTGCGAGGACCCGAATGTGAGCTGGAACTCGGGCATGTTCATCTTCCGCGCTGACCTGATGCGTAAAGAGATCGAAGCCTACATGCCCGCCCTGCATGAACACATCCTGCGGTTGCTGCCGCTCCTTGGACAGAACCACTCAGGCAGTTTATTCGCGGATGAGTGGGGGCGGATATCCGCGCAAACCATCGATTATGGCATAATGGAAAAATCCACCCGCACTGCGGTCATCCCGGTCGACATCGGCTGGCAGGACGTGGGCAGCTGGGATTCGTTCTTTGAGGTTTACCCGCAGGATGAAAATGGGAATATCATCCTCAACGCCCGCCACATCGGCATCGACTCCATGGATACACTGGTTGTGTCTGACAAAACGGATCAACTGGTGGTGACGTTGGGTATAAAAAACTTGATTATCATTAATACTCGCGACGCGGTGCTGATCTGTCCGCGCGGCGAAAGCCAAAGGATAAAAGACCTGGTGAATTACTTGAAAGAGAACCATTACACCCTGTTCTTATAGGAGCGCATACTGTGGAAGCCTATTGCGTCAAATGCAAAGAAAAACGGGAAATATCCGAAGCCAACGCTGAATTTAACGCCCTCGGCACGCCGGTGACTCGCGGCAAGTGCCCGGTGTGTGGCACAACTATGTACCGCATCGGGGAAACCCCGGCGCACGCGGGTATGGAAAAGCCCGTGCGGAGACACTCGCGCCCCCGCAGCGGGAAACTGGTAATCGTTGAATCACCGGCCAAAGCCAAGACCGTCGGGCGTTTTCTCGGTAAGGGCTACACTGTCCGCGCATCGGTCGGGCATGTCCGCGATCTGCTGCGTTCAGAACTCTCAGTCGATGTGGATAACGATTTCACCCCGAAATACCGGGTACCGAACGAGAAACGACCGGTGGTGAAGGAACTCAAAGCCCTGGCCAAGGAAGCTGAAGAGATCTTCCTGGCGACAGACCCTGACCGCGAGGGGGAAGCCATCGCCTGGCACCTGCTTGAGGCAGCCCAGATAGATCCGAAGCTTTCGCACCGGGTGGTTTTTCACGAGATTACCGACCATGCCATCAACGAAGCTTTCGCCAATCCGCGTGAGATCAACATGGACCTGGTGGATGCCCAGCAGGCGCGTCGTGTGTTGGACCGCCTGGTTGGATACTCGATCAGCCCGGTGCTCTGGGAAAAGGTGCGCAGCAGGCTTTCAGCCGGGCGGGTGCAGTCCGTGGCGTTGCGTTTGATCGTGGAACGGGAACGTGAAATCGAGGCTTTTACCCCGGTAGAATACTGGTCGATCGGCGCGGAGCTCACGCCCCACGGCAAGAAAACAAAATACATGACCAAACTTGCCAAGATTGATGAGAACGACCCGGATCTCTCCAATAAGGAAATTGTCGACGGCTACCTGGTTGAAATTGAAGAATCTCCATTTACGATCAGCCGCATCAAACGCAGTGAACGCCGCCGCAAGCCTTCCGCACCATTCATCACCAGCACGCTACAGCAGGAGTCCTCGCGCAAACTTGGGTACACCGCCCGCAAGACCATGATGATCGCCCAGCAGCTTTATGAAGGGTTGGATGTGGGAGAAGGCGGAGCGACCGGTCTCATCACGTACATGCGCACCGATTCAATTAATATCGCTGAGGTCGCCCAGCAGGAAGCCAGGGACTTTATCAAGCAGGCATACGGTGGAGATTTTCTGCCCGAGACAGCTCCCGTGTATAAGACGCGCGCGGTCTCAGCCCAGGAAGCGCATGAAGCCATCAGACCGACCTCTGTTGTCCGGCAACCGGAAATAATTAAGGAATTCCTCTCTCCTGAGCAATTCAAGCTGTACCAGCTCGTCTGGCAGCGGTTTGTTGCCTCTCAAATGGAATCAGCCGTGTATGACACCTTATCGGTTGAGGTGACCGCCGCTGGCAAGGACCACAGCTATCTCTTCAGGGCGTCGGGGTCGACCATAAAATTCCCCGGCTTTCTGATCGTGTATGAAGAAGCGGCGGATGAAGATATCAAGGCGGATGAACCCGAAAATATCCGCATCCCGGCCGGTTTGGAGGAGGGGCAGAAACAGGAATTGATTCATCTCCTTCCGGAGCAGCACTTCACTCAACCGCCTCCAAGATACACCGAAGCGACCCTGGTGCAGGTGCTGGAAGAATATGGCATCGGGCGCCCATCCACTTATGCCCCGATCCTGTCGACTATTCAACAAAGAGGTTATGTGCTGAGAGAGGCCAAACGTTTATCACCGACTGAAACCGGAATCCTGGTGAACGACCTGGTGGTCGAGCACTTCCCGGATATTGTGGACCTCAACTTCACCGCCGGCATGGAAGCTGAGTTGGACCAGGTTGCCGCAGGCGACGAAAGCTGGAAAAAGGTAATCCGGGATTTCTACGTCACTTTTGAACCGGAGGTGAAAAAGGCGCAGGCTGAAATGCCTGTAACCAAAACCGAGCCGGAGAAGATCGGACGCGCTTGCCCGGAATGTGGCCATGACCTGGTGATTCGATGGGGAAGGTATGGCAAGTTCATCAGCTGCTCGAACTTCCCGGCCTGCCGCCATACAGAAGCCCTCCTGGAAAAAATCGGCGTGACCTGCCCCAAAGATGGAGGGGAAATCGTGCTGCGCAAGACGCGAAAAGGCCGCTTGTTCTTCGCCTGCGCCAATTACCCGAACTGTGATTTCACCAGTTGGAAACGCCCTGTTTCCACACCTTGCCCGAAATGCGGCGGTTTGCTGGTGCTCGCCAATAAGCGCGAGGTGCAGTGCTCGCAGTGCGAAGAGACCTTCATGATCGAGGACGTTGGGGTGGCGGTACCGGATTAGGCATAATTATTGCAACATATCCTGTGTAGGTTATGAGAGATTCCAGCCTACAATCACGATTGCAGGAGCTTATCATGGACAGGATAGTTGCGAAGCTGAAAGAATTAATCCAGAAACCACTGTATGCCGCCATCGCGGGTTTTGTGGTGGGTCTGATCATTGGTCTGCCGGTGCTGGGGTGGGGTTTATGGCCGGTAAAATGGAAGGACGCTGACGCGAGTTTTTTGCGGCAGGATCTCAAAGAACAATACCTTTGCATGGTTGTTGATTCATACAGCCTGAACAAGGATGCCAACCTGGCATTGTCACGGCTGGAATCAATGAACAGCGAAATCAAAGACGATCTTTCTGTCCTCGATACACTGCAAAAAGGTGGATGCAACTACGCTGCGAGTGATCCGATTGTGATGGAATTGAAGACAGCCTTGCTCGCTGCAGCTCCGGCGACCCCGGTCGTGGGGGACCAGGAAACAGCAGTTCCCCAGCCTACGCAGACTCCCGCTGCTGGAAAACAAAAGAATACAGCCCTTTTGCTTACCCTCCTGTGCGCGTTATTCTTGTTGATTGGCGGAGCGCTGGCTTATATTTTCCTGATCAGAAATCGGCGCAACCGCGAGGATGTTCCCCCGCCGCTTGAAGAAGATATCGATTACATCGAGGAAGAAGTCGCCGAGGAATCAGAAGAGCCTGTTATGGCTGAAACCCCTGAGGAGCTGGATATCGAGGAATCCCTTGACGTTCCTGTCTATCCAGTCCCACCTGTTACCCCAATAATGAGTGTTTCACCCAAGGTATCCTCCTCGATTTCAGGTGAGTCAGCGGCTCATTTTATCACCACGTACGTGATCGGCGATGACCTGTACGATGACAGCTTCAGCATTGATGCGCCGAATGGGGCTTTCCTCGGCGAATGTGGTGTTGGGATTTCAGACACGATCGGTGTGGGAGATCCGAAAAAGGTGACCGCTTTCGAGGTCTGGCTGTTCGATAAAAACGATATCCAGACCGTCACAAAGGTTTTGATGAGTTCACACGCCATGAACGATGGTGCTATCAAACAGCGCCTGGCTTCCAAGGGTGAACCGATCCTGGTAGAACCTGGCCAGCAGATCCTGCTGGAGACCGCCACCTTGCAGCTTGAGGCTAAAGTGTTGGAATTGGTTTATGGCCAGGGAGCAATGCCTTCGGGAAGCTTTTTTGAGCGCATGACGCTCGAACTGACAGTATTTCCGAAGTAATCGCAATATACAAAAAAAATCCGGGGAGACCCGGATTTTTTTTTACTTAATGGCCAGGATCTTAAATTTGATCTCACCGCCTGGGGTGATGGCGGTGATGATATCACCGACCCGTCTGCCAAGCAAAGCATCACCGATCGGGGAGTCGTATGAGATGCGTCCGCTGCGCGAGTCTGCCTCCTGAGGACCAACGATGAAGAAAGTTTCCTCGGGTTCACCGCCTTCCTGGATGGTCACGGTTGAGCCTATTTCTACCACGCCCAGGTTTGAGCGGTTGTCATCGATGATCACCACATCCCGCAGCACCCTGGTGAGCTCCTGGATGCGTCCTTCCAGGAAAGCCTGCTGCTCTTTGGCTGCGGAGTAGTCCGCGTTTTCAGAGAGGTCGCCCATTTGGATGGCAGCTCTCAGCCGTTTCGCGAGTTCATCTCGGGCGGGACCCTCCAGGTGTTTTAGTTCGGCGCGTAATTTTTCCGCACCTTCTTTGGTAAGGTAAGAAGGTTGTTTCATTGAGACTCCATTCAAGTGGTGATTATAACTTACGGCAGCAGCAGGGGATCGAATAATTTCTGGTATTCATCCACCGCGAACCGGTCGGTCATACCAGCAAGGTAATCGCAAATTGTCTTTTCCTTCCCTTTTTGATCGATCTGCTCCTGGAATTGAACCGGAAGCATGGTGGGTTCATTATTATACGCGTTGAATAATTCAGTAAGCACTCTTTCCGCTTTTTTCTGCATGCGTACAACGCGGTAATGCCGGTACATGTTGCTGTAAAGGAAGCTTTTTAGTGAGCGGTTTTTCTCTCGCATGTCTTCATCAAAACCGACGACGTTGTGAGGAAGCCTTTGCAATTCCTCAAGCGTCTGCGCGCCGCTGGCTTCCAGGTGTTTGATCGTGCTGGAAATCATGCTGTTAACCTCTAATCCGATCAATTCGCGGATGACCTGGTGCCGTTCGAGATCATCCAACTGACAGGAAGCGATTTTGGATTGGTCGACCACCATTTTCCATAACTCAATATCCGCCAGCATGTCGGTGGTGATCATCCCAGAGCGTAAACCGTCGTCAAGATCATGAGAAGTGTACGCCAGTTCATCGGCGACGTTGGTGATTTGCGCCTCAAGGTGGCCGCGCAGGTGCGCGTCGAATTCAAGTGCGTCGGTCTTGTCGTATTCCGTCTCGTGCTTGACGATGCCCTCCAATACCTCCCAGGAAAGGTTGAGCCCGGGGAAATCGGGGTACCGGTGTTCGATTTCGGTGACAATTCGGTACGAGTGATGGTTATGATTGAAACCGCCGTGGTCTTTCATCAGGAGGTTCAGGATCGATTCGCCGGAGTGACCGAATGGCGGGTGGCCAAGATCGTGCGCCATGCAAATCGTCTCAACCAGGTCTTCGTTCGCCCCCAGAGCACGCGCAATTGTCCGCCCGATCTGGGTCACTTCAAGTGTATGGGTCAGACGGGTGCGGTAGTAATCGCCCTCGTAGTTGATGAAAACCTGGGTTTTGTATTCCAGCCTGCGAAAAGCGCTGGTGTGCAGGATGCGGTCTCGGTCGCGCTGGAAACAGGTGCGATATTCCGGTTCATTTTCAGGGTATTTACGCCCTTTTGACCGGCTGGCAAAAACCGCGTAAGGGGCGAGCGTTTTCTCTTCAATCGTCTCGAGGTATTCTCTACCGTATCTCATCGTGTTCTTCCTTTCAAGTCATTCCTATCCTGGTACCTGATGTTCCACCGGATAATAGGCGATAAATGTTCTCTTCAATAAATCCTGTGAAGATGATCACTTCTGAGCAATGACCATTTGCAACAAGGTTTATCATGCTGAGCACCTTGCTGCGCATGCCACCGGTGACATCCGTGCTGGCCGACCCACCCAGGTATTGGGGGATCTCATCACGATCGGCCGGGTCAATCCGTTCTATCAGGGTATTGCGTGATGGGAAGTCCATCCATACGCCTGGTTCGATTCCAGCAAGTAAAATGCGATGTGGATTGAGCTGCCTCGCCAGGTAATCGAACTGCTCCTCGGTTGAGAGAATCGTCGCTCCGATCTGATGGTCAAAGACGACATCTCCATAAACGACCGGCACAATTCCGTGCTCGAGTGAAGAAGTGATCGGTCGAAGATCCCAGGAGCTGATCACTTTATTGGTGGTGTGGATCTGCGCGCTTGGAGGGAACGCGATGGCTGGAATACCCTGCCCGGCAAACGCGTTCATGACAAGGGTATTCAACGCTTTTGCTTCACGCCATACTTCAACGAGGCCATTCCATTCTTCAGGGCTGTATACGCCATCCCTGGTCCGGTACCTGGCGGCAGGGACATGACCGAAGGATCCAGAACCGTGCCCGAGCAGCAGTTGAAGATCTGGTTGTTCTCTCAATGCACGGGCGATCTCGCTGCATATGCGGTCGAGCACCTGCTGCCTGGCGGTGTGGGGAGTGTCTTTATCGGTGATCAGCGCGCCGCCGAGTTTGAGAAAGACGAGGCGCTTCATGAGGAGGTTCCACTGCCTGCAGGAATGGTCGTGACGATGGTTTGGGTTGCCCCGTTTGCCAGCAACGCATTGGCGACCGCTTCAGCCAAATCAGGTTTCACAAGCGCGATGATATTCCCTCCGACGCCCCCACCCGAGAGCTTTGCGCCACTGGCTCCGGCCGCTAGAGCTGCGTAAACCAGCTGGTCAAGTCTCTGCGATGATACGCCCATCTGGCGCAGCAGCTGGTGATTTTCACTTAACAAATCTCCGTTAGTGATCAGTGAGTGTTTTTCCAGAATGTCGGCAACCTTTAAGGAGATTTCTCCGATGCGGTTGAAATAACCTTCGTAGGTTTCAGGGTCTGCCGACCAGCGTTCCCGCACACCCGTTACTGCATCTGCTGTGGAGCTTTGAACACCTGAATCCGCGATAACCAGGTTCAGGTCATTGGCGATGTGTAATTTTCGCAATCCGCCGGATTTTTTGAACAGGACCGGTGCCTGGTACGTGATGACCGTGTTATCGATGCCGGAGGGCGTACCGTGATGGATCTTCTCCACCTCATACGCGATGCGGTTGACGGATTCATCATTTAGCGGATGGCCCAGGAAATCGGCCACAGCCCGTACCAGCGATATCGCGACCGACGCGCTGGATCCAAGACCGGCGGCAACCGGGACCGAGCTGCTGATGCGGATCTCACAAGCAGGCAAGGACAATACCCCAAGTTCGTCTAAAACCAACTGAACCGCTGTGCGTAGAGGGTTTTCCGTTGTTAAAGCTGCGAGGTCACAGTCCAACCCAATTAGCGGAGCGATCAGTCTCACATCCCCCGCCGAAGCAAAGGGGCGTGCAAAAACCGCTGTGCGGGTAAAAACCTGGAATACCGGCAGCGCGATGGCCGGAGCGCCGTAAACAACCGCATGTTCACCACAGAGAATGATCTTGCCGGGTGCTTTTCTGGAAATGGCTGGCATGGTTTCTCTAGAACAGGTAGAAAATAACCATCACCGCGACCCCCCAAAGCAGGATCGAAACCTGGAAAGGACGGTCCTTAAGAAGGATCTCTTCCGGTTCTCCGCCAGCGTTTTCCATGTTGATAAGGTAAAGGTAGCGGAAAATGGCGTAGAGCACGAATGGGATGGTGAGCATCATCGAATGATTTTCCGGCAGGTTTGGCGCTGAAAAGGTGTACAGTGAGTAAGCAATGATCGTCGCGGAAGAAACAATGGTGATCAATTGATCGATAAAGGCGATGGAATAGCCGGACAGCACCCTGCGGTGGGATTCGGGATTTCCATTTACCATCACGGAAAGCTCTGCCCGGCGCTTGCCAAAGCCCAGGTATAACGCCAGCAGGGTCATTACCACGTATAACCACGGCGAAAAACGCTGGACTTCGATGACTGAGACGCCGGCCGCCACCCTGAGGTCAAAACAGGCAGCGATCACCAATACATCGATGAGTGGATAATGCTTGAGCCATTTGGTGTAGACCATGTTCAAAACAAAATAGATTGCGCTGATAATGAAGAAACCACGTGAAAGCAGCAGCGAACCCAGCAGCGCGACCAGCAGGAATACTACCGCAGCAGTAAGCGCAGCGCTGATGGGCAGTTTTCCGGATGCGATCGGGCGGTTCTTTTTCACCGGGTGGTTGCGGTCGGCTTCCCGGTCAAGCACATCATTGATCAGGTAAACGCTGCTCGCCAGCAGGCAAAACAGGAAAAACGCAGCCAGGGTGTCGAGGAAGGCGTCGAGGTGCAGAAGCTTGCGGTCAAAAACCAGCGCGGCAAAAATGAAGGCGTTTTTGGTCCATTGACGCGGTCGCATGGCTTTGAAGAGGTACTTTAGCATAAAGTAAATATATCATAAGTCTGATGGATGAATGTAAAATTGAATTATGGAAAAAATCCGGCTGGATGTGTATCTCGAGGAGCACGGTTTTGCGCATAGTCGATCGTTAGCGCAAAGGCTGGTGATGGCGGGGCAGGTGCGGGTGAACGGGCAAATTGCGCTCAAACCAGCCGTCAAAGTTACCGATAGCGACGTGATCGAATTAATCGCCCCGCCAAGGTTCGTCTCCCGTGGAGGGGAGAAATTACTGGGGGCGCTGACCGGGTTCAACCTCACCTCGCTTAGCGGCAAGATCTGTGTAGATGTGGGCGCGAGCACCGGGGGATTCACCGATTGCCTGCTTCAGCACGGTGCGGAAAGGGTTTACACGGTGGATGTCGGTTATGGCATCCTCGAATGGAAGATTCGCAACGATCCAAGGGTGGTCGTGATGGAAAGGCAGAATGCGAGGTATGTCCAGACCTTTCCTGAGGGGATCGACCTGGTGGTGGTCGATGCGTCCTTCATATCCTTGCGAACCCTGCTGCCAGTGATTCGAAAATGGTTTCTTGACCAGCCTGGTCAGGTTATTGCGTTGATCAAACCGCAATTTGAAGCCGGACGCGCAGAAACCGCCAAGGGCAGCGGTGTGATCAGGGATCCAGAAATCCATAAATCTGTTTTACGGGATGTACTAGCCTTTGCCAGCGGGGAGGACTACGAGGTAAAGGGGTTGGTCAGGTCACCTCTTACTGGACCCAAAGGAAACATCGAGTTCCTGGTATATCTGGTCTGCCCCAGGAGCGGGGAATGTGATATTGAAGCTTTGATAAGCGCCCTCTCCTGGCCGCAAAAGACGGGCGGGGGGATTGATGACACCGGTTTGGAAAAATGAAATAAGGTATACTTTACCCCGATCATGCCGGTTGAGACGATTCGTAACTTCTGTATCATCGCTCACGTTGACCACGGGAAATCCACCCTGGCTGACCGCATGTTGCAATTAACTGGCACGATCTCGGACCGCGAAATGGTTGAGCAGGTTCTTGACACGATGGATTTGGAACGCGAAAAAGGCGTTACCATCAAAGCTTCAGCAGTCCGAATGAATTACAACTACCAGGGAACGGATTACGAACTTAACCTGATTGACACCCCCGGGCACGTTGATTTCAATTACGAGGTCAGCCGGGCGCTTGAAGCCTGTGAAGGCGCGTTACTGGTTGTGGACGCGACCCAGGGAATCGAGGCGCAAACCCTTGCCAACCTGTACCTGGCGGTTGAATCCAACCTCGAGATCATCCCGGTGATCAACAAAATTGACCTGGCGTCCGCCCAGGCGGATGTGGTGGCGGAAGATATCGAAGCGCTGTTAGGCACTCCGGCCGAATCGATCTTGCGAGTCTCCGCCAAGGAAGGTATTGGCGTCAGGGAAGTATTGGACGCGATTGTTGCTCAGATCCCTGCGCCGAAAGGCCAGAACGCGCATCCATTGCAGGCGTTGATCTTTGACAGCCACTATGATTCCTACAAAGGTGTTATCGCCTACATCCGCGTGATGCAGGGACAGATTGGATCCGATGATACCTTGCGATTAATGGCCACCCGGTCGGACGTGAAACCGGTTGAAATTGGCGTGTTTTCCCCGGGAATGATCCCTACTAACAACCTTTCAGCCGGTGACGTTGGCTATGTGGCAACCGGTTTGAAAACGGTGAAGGAATGCCGGGTGGGTGATACCTTTACCCTCTCTGCCAATCCAGCCGCAGAACCCTTGCCCGGCTACCGGCACCCGAAGCCGATGGTTTTTGCCGGTATCTATCCGGTTGAGGGAGAAGATTACGAAGCGTTGAAGGAAGCGCTGGAACGGTTGCAGTTAAATGATGCCTCGCTGGTGTATGAACCAGAAACCTCCCAGGCTTTGAACTTTGGTTTTCGCTGCGGTTTCCTGGGTCTATTTCACATGGAGATCATCCAGGAACGCATTGAACGTGAATACAACCTCAATATCGTTGTCACCGCTCCATCCGTGGAGTATGAAGTTGTTCTTGCCAGCGGCGAAGTCCTAACAATCTCGTCTCCCGCCAAACTTCCGGATGAAGGCATGATCGCTGAAGTGCGCGAACCATGGATGCGCCTGGAAATTATCAGTCCCACTGAATTCTACGGGACGATCATGGAATTGACGACCAAGCGCCGGGGTACCTTCATTTCACAGGATTATCCATCGCCGAACCGGGTGCAGTTGAACTATGATATTCCTCTTTCTGAACTAATCGTTGATTTCTTTGATGATCTCAAATCTCGAACGCGGGGGTACGCCTCAATGGACTACCATATCCTCGATTACCGTCCGGGGAACCTGGTGAAATTGGAAATCCTTGTGGACAACGAACCGGTGGATGCCTTGGCAGCCATTGTCCATAAGGAAGATGCCTACCGCAAAGGTCAATCCCTCATCACCAAGTTAAAAGCGCTCATCCCGCGGCAGCTCTTTGATGTAGCCATCCAGGCATCCGCCAGCGGCCGGGTAATCTCGCGTGCCAATGTCAAGGCATTGCGCAAGGATGTGTTGGCGAAGTGTTATGGCGGTGATATCACCCGAAAGAAGAAGCTGCTTGAAAAACAAAAGAAAGGCAAACGCCGGATGAAGATGGTGGGGGATGTTGAGATCCCGCAGGAAGCGTTCATGGCCGTGCTGCGGCTGGAGGATGAATGATCGAATCTAAACCTGCAGTAAAAAAGCTGAATCTGCGGTGGCTGCCGGGTGTGTTGATCAGTGCGGTGGCGATTTTTGCAGTCGTTCGCTTTTCTAATATCAAGGATGTCGGGTCTGCGTTCCGCTCAGTGAAGGTCAGCTTCCTGTTGCTGCTGGCGGGGTTGAGTGTCCTCACATTGGTGGTAAGAGGAGTTGCCTGGAAGTCCATTCTTGGCAATAAAGTTAAATTTGACACTGCTTTTTTCGGTGTGTGTGAGGGGTATTTACTCAATAACCTGCTCCCATTCAGGGCCGGTGAACTGGCGCGAGGTTTATTTGTAGGCAGGTCATCAGGTCTTGGCACAATGCATGTTCTTTCAACCATCCTGATTGAGAGGGCATTTGATATCGTATTTGCTGCCAGCATCTTCCTCCTCACACTGCCAAGAGTGGTCGGCGCCAGTTGGATGAAACCGGTGGGGTTCACTGCCTTTGCAGTTGTCTTGATCGGGCTGCTCGTTCTATTTCTTATCTCGAAAAATCGCGAGCGGGTAAAAACATGGATCGAGGCGAGAAAATTCCGCTCGAGTTTTATCAATACCCGCATTGTTCCGCAGGTGAACAAATTGTTGAACGGTCTCGAAGCACTGGTGAATCCAGCCCAATTCTTCCTCAGCATCTTCTGGATCGGGATGACGTGGGTGTTGTGGGTTCTGATCTATTACCTGGCTGTATCTCAGGTGGTGAATACAGCCCCACTGTGGTGGGGTGGTTTCATTGCCAGCCTGCTTGCCCTGGGTGTAGCAATTCCCTCTGCTCCGGCAGCGGTGGGTGTGTATGAAGCTTCCATCGTCGGCGCTTTTTCCATCCTGGGTATTTCAAGCGGGATTGCCCTGGCTTATGGTATTGTCCTTCATGTTGCCCAGATCATTACGACTTCCATATTTGGACTTTGGGGATTGATCAGGGACGGTCAGAACTTTTCAGAAATTCTGACGTCTATTAAATTAAAAAGACAGGCAGAAGAAATCAATAGTGACCAGGAGTTATGATGAAAGGCTTTACATTGATCACCGGCGGAGCAGGTTTTATTGGTTCGAATTATGCTGCCCGGTGCATTGAACGAGGTGAAAAGGTTGTCATTTTCGACAACCTATCCAGGCATGGAACCGAAGAAAATATCGAATGGTTGAGCGACCGGTTCAATCGTGATTCCTTCACATTGATTCGGGAGGACATTCGGGACGCTGAGGGGGTTAAAGCCGCCGCGTCAGGCGCAGACCGCATCCTCCACCTGGCTGCCCAGGTGGCGGTGACCACCTCGGTGACAGACCCGCGGACAGATTTCGATATCAATGCCAAGGGTACATTCAACGCCCTTGAAGCAGCCCGCGCATCCGGACGGAAGCCGGCTTTCATATATGCATCCACCAACAAGGTATACGGCGCGATGGAAACCGTGGCTGTGGTGGAAAATGAAACCCGCTTTGATTACAAGGACCTTCCGGATGGGGTTTCCGAAGAACAATCCTTGGATTTTCACTCACCCTACGGTTGTTCAAAGGGCAGCGGGGACCAGTACGTTCGAGATTACGCGAGGATCTACCAACTGCCCACGGTCGTGTTCAGGCAGTCCTGTATTTATGGCACCAGGCAATTTGGCGTTGAGGACCAGGGCTGGCTGGCCTGGTTTATTATCGCCGCTGTAAAACAACGTCCGATCACCATTTATGGGAACGGTAAACAGGTCCGGGATGTGTTGTTCATCGACGATCTCCTTGATGCGTATGATGCTGCTTTCGGCCATATCAACACGGTCGCTGGCCAGGTCTTCAATATTGGCGGAGGTCGTGATAATTCAATTTCGGTCTGGATGGAATTTCGACCCATGATAGAAGCCATGTTGGGGCACCCAGTTAAAACCCGGCAGCGTGATTGGCGCCCGGGTGATCAGCCGGTTTTTATCTCGAATATCCGGAAAGCGCGCGCCCTGCTTGACTGGCAGCCGAAGGTTAAACTCGACCAGGGAATCAGGCGTTTGTTTGATTGGGTCATGGATAACCAGATTTTGTTCTGATGAAAATCCTGATCGTGCTTACCTACTATCGTCCACATATCAGTGGGTTGACCATTTACGCTGAGCGCATCGCGAAGGCGTTCACCGCCCGTGGTCACCAGGTGACTGTGTTGACGTCGCGTTTCGACCAAAGTCTGCCGGGGGAGGAAGTGACGGACGGGGTGAGGATTGTGCGCGCGCCGGTACTCCTGCGATTGAGCAAAGGCGTGATCATGCCCACCTTTGGCGCCCTGGCAAATCGCCTTGTGAAAGAGCACGACGTGCTGCAGTTGCATCTCCCTCAATTCGACGCTGCCGGCGTGGCATTGCGCGGGCGGCTGCTTAAGAAACCGACCGTTGTTACCTATCATTGTGACCTTGAATTACCACCCGGTATTTTCAACCGCATCGCCAACACGGCCGTGCTGTTGATGAACGATCTGGCAGCGAAATTTACGCACCGCATCGTGACCTATACCCAGGATTACGCTGATCATTCCAGCTATACAAGGAAATATCTTCAAAAGGTGCGTGTCATCCCCCCGCCGGTGGTCATGCCGCAGGTAAGCCCGGCGGAAATCCTGGAGTTTGCCAGGCAGCACAACCTGCGGGGTCGAAAACCGGTGATCGGGATGGCTGCAAGATTCGCCACTGAAAAAGGGGTCGAGGTATTGCTGAGGGCGATCCCCACGATCCTCAATTCATACCCCCAGGCACTCTTTCAGTTCGTGGGGCCGTATCAGAACCTGATCGGCGAGGAGCAGTACCTGCAGCGCTTGCAGCCAGAGATCGAAAAATATGAATCCACCGGCAACTGGAAATTCCTGGGCTCGATGTCGCCGGCAGAAATGTCCGCTTTTTACTCGAACCTCGACCTGTTGGTGGTTCCCAGCCTCAATTCAACCGAAGCATTTGGTTTGGTCCAGATCGAGGCCATGATGCATGGTGTGCGGTGCGTTACCTCAGATCTGCCAGGTGTGCGTCAACCGGTCCGGTCGCATGGCATGGGTTCGATCTTCCCGATCGGTGATTCGTCTGAGTTGTCCAGGCAGATCTTACTGGCACTGAAAAAAAATGCTGTTATTGAAAATGCATATACTGATTTTTCCGTGTATTCTCCGGATAAAATTGCTGAAGCTTACGAACACTTGTTTGACGAGATCGCTCAAGAACTGCAAAAGTAGAGACCATTCAGGTTGGAGAAGAACCCTTGTTAGAAGAGACTGATCAAGACACTCTCCATGGTGGAAGGAAGAAACCACCTGTCAACCGTTCCTGGGTGTGGGATGTGTTGCTGATCGGTATTCTTCTTATCAGCGCATACCTGAGGTTTACGGGGATCAACTGGGACGCGAACCAGCATCTACACCCGGACGAGCGTTTCTTAACCATGGTGGAAACCTCTCTCACCCCGGTTAAGGACCTGGCCGAGTATTTTGATTCTGCCCGGTCGAGCATGAACCCCAATAACCACGGTTTCACGTTCTATGTGTACGGGACCCTGCCGATTTTCCTTGTCCGCTATGTTGGGGAGTGGATCGGTCAGACGGGGTACGACCAGATCAACATTGTAGGCAGGGTGCTCTCAGGTATCTTTGACCTGGGCACAATTGTTTTCATCTATTTGATCGGCAAGCGCATTTACAGGCATCCACGGCTCGGGTTGCTGGCAGCGTTGTTCAGCGGGCTGGCGGTGTTGCAAATTCAGCTCTCGCATTATTTCACAGTAGACAACTTTGCCAACTTTTTCACATACGGCGCCATTTATTGCGCGGTTTGTATCTCCACACAGAACCACCAGTCTGAAAATAAACCTGATACCCAGGCAGAGCGAGAAAACAAATCCCGGGTGCCGGCCTGGTTGACAACTGGATGGCGCTGGTCGGTTCCGTATCTTCTGTTTGGGTTACTTTATGGCATGGCGCTGGCATCCAAATTAAGCATCTGGGCGCTTGCTGTGCTCTTACCACTCGCGGGTTTGCTCGCATATCTCAAGACCCCGTCTGAAAACCGGGAAACCAGCGTGCCGCTCATTATCCGCAACCTGGCAGTCGCGGGCATCCTGGCTTTCTTAACTTTTAGATTCTTCCAGCCATACTCATTTATGGGTCCGGGTTTCTTCGGTCTAAAGTTGAACCCGGGCTGGCTCTCCAGCATGCGTGAACTTTCCACGCTCATGAAGGGAGACGTGGACGTGCCGTACGCTCTGCAATGGGCCAGGCGGCCCGACACCTTCACGATTCAGAACCTGGTGCTGTGGGGGCTCGGGATTCCATTGGGGGTTCTTTCCCTTGTGGGGCTGCTCTGGATGACCTGGCGGATGATAAAAGGTGACTGGCAAAAGCATGTTCTAATCTGGAGCTGGACGGTTTTCGTGCTGGTCAATCAGTCACTCACCTTTGTTAAAAGCATGCGGTATATCATCTCCATTTATCCAGCGCTGGCGCTCATCGCGGCATGGACGATATTCAAGCTTTTCGAGAAAGCTGGTGTTTCAGGCGTAAAGCTCAAATCGATACCTTTCAATTGGCGTCGGATGCTGGCTGTCTCTGTTACAGCGCTCACAATCATAAGCACTTTTCTTTGGGCGTTTGCTTTTCTTTCCATATACCAGAAACCGGTCACCCGGGTGGCTGCAAGTGATTGGATCTACGAAAACATACCGGCAGCGATCAACCTTCACATTGAGGGGGCCGACGGACAGAAAATTACCCAGCCGGTTGCTTATCAGAACACGGCTGTGATCTCGGCGGAAACCCCTTACACTTACCATTTTACGATCGACCAGCCAGCCCAGTTATCCGTGGTAGAGGTGGAGAATGTGCTCAGCCAATCCAGCGACACCGGATTGGTCTCGATCCTTGCCACGGTTTATAAAATTGACGGGGAAGCCCGCACAATTAGCGGGGCAGGCTTCTTGCAATCCGAGTTCCGCGGCACATCTGATTCCAGGGGAGACCTGGCATCAATCATTTTAGATCAACCGGCTTTGCTTGAGACTGGCGCTCAGTACCTCCTGGAGCTAAGCGTGGCTGAGTCTGATGTTTTCCTGCGCATAGGTGGTGGAGTAAGCTTGAAATTGGATCAGGAAGAGCTGCTCCTGCCATCCCCAGTCTATAAATTAACTCAAAATTCACCTTTCCAGGTGAACTTTGTACCGAGAGCAACAGGCGAATTCTCCGCCTTAACGCTGCACAGGGTCGTGGACCTTGCCGGCACCAACGAGGACAGTGTATTAACCGCCTTGCTGATGGATCCGAACGATCCACAGCAGATCCTCGCTTCGGGCGAAATCATCGCTAATTTTAAGCCGCAGGATGACCCGCGCGGTGAAAGCGCGACCATCCAGCTGGATAAACCTGTCAACCTTGACGATACCCACATGTATACCCTGGTGCTGACCGTGGGTGGTAAAGCTGAGCTTGGCATCTACAACAGCGTAACCGTGCTTGAATCTACCTGGGATGACGCCCTACCGGTTGGATTACATGGATTTAACCAGTTTGGCTACTGGGATGGTATATACGGGAATAATCTGAATCTGGAGTTGTACTGGGACGATAATCAGGCGAAACTTGACCGCCTTGAGACGATGCTCAACCGTGGTGATGCGATCTTCATGAGCTCGAACCGCCAATGGGGAACAATCCCAAGGGTGCCTGAGAGATACCCGTTGACCACCGAGTTTTACCGCGCGTTGATCGGCTGCCCCGAAAATGAGGATATCCTCAAGTGTTTTGCGATCGCAGAACCGGGGCGTTATCAGGGTGAGTTGGGATACGAGTTAACCGCGGTCTTTCAAAATGACCCGGCGATAGGGAATCTCCGGATCAATGACCAGCGGGCGGAAGAAGCATTTACCGTGTATGACCATCCCAAGGTCCTCATCTTCACCAAAAGCGCAGATTATGATCCTGCCCGGGTGGAGCGCATCCTGGGGGCGGTGGATCTCACTACCGCGGTACATAAGACCCCGCTGCAGGCTACCAGGATCGGGGGCAATCTGCGCTTGAGCGCGGACGCTTCAGCCATCCAGACCTCTGGTGGCACCTGGGTGAAACTGTTCCCGCCGGATTCGCTGTTGAACAGGCTGCCCTGGCTGGCGGCGGTAACCTGGTACCTGGTCATTCTACTGCTTGGTTGGATAATTTACCCGATAACCCGTTTTTTCCTGGCAGGGCTGCCAGATCGCGGCTACACATTCAGCCGCCTTATCGGCATCCTGGTCGTTGCCTATCTTGCGTGGCTGGCCGGATCGATCGGATTTTCATTCAGCCGCCTGACGATTTCGATCCTTTTAGTGCTATTACTATTGATCAATGGATTGATATTCGTGCGAAAGCGGACAGACATCCTTGATGAAGTGAAAAAGAACCGGCGGCTGATACTGACCGCTGAGCTGGTCATGCTGGCATTCTTCCTGGTTGACCTGGCGATTCGCATCGGCAATCCCGACCTGTGGCACCCCTGGAAGGGCGGTGAAAAGCCGATGGACCTGTCTTATTTCACCGCGGTGCTCAAGAGCACGACCTTTCCGCCGTATGATCCCTGGTATTCAGGCGGATACATCAATTACTACTACTATGGTTTTGTCGTGGTGGGAGTGTTGGTCAAGTGGCTGGGGATTCAACCCGCCGTGGCTTACAACCTGATCATTCCCACTCTTTTTGCGCTTACCGGACTCGGTGCTTTTGGTATAGGTTGGAACCTGTTTTCACGAAGGGATACGACCGATACCGAAGATGATCCCCAATCCAGGATTGCGGGTAAACGAAGTTTATTCGCAGGGCTGGCATCTGCGGTCGGCGTTCTAATTGCAGGCAACCTGGGTACAATCAGGATCTTCTGGCTGGGGCTGCAACGCCTGGGATCTCCGGATGGGCTGATCGACAATGCCCGGTTCTTTCAACCGATCGGCTGGTTTTTTGCCGGTTTGGGCAGGTTCATCACGGGCAGCAAACTGTCGGTGGGAATGGGTGAATGGTATTGGAATCCTTCACGCGCAATTCCGGGGGATGTGATCACTGAATTTCCCTTCTTCACGTTCACCTACGCGGACCTGCACGCGCATATGATCGCGCTGCCCATCACCTTGCTGGTATTGGGTTGGGCGGTATCTGTTCTGTTTCGAAAATGGCAGCCTTTCACTGACAAACCCTGGAAGGACTGGATTTCACTGGCAGGACCGATTCTATTTGGCGGATTTGTCATTGCGACCCTCCGACCTACCAACACATGGGACCTGCCGACGTATTTATTGTTTGGAATTATCGTACTTCTATATACGGTCATCCGTTATGCGGAATTACCAACGAACTTTTTTGCGGGGCTGTCTGGGTGGTTGCGAAAGTTGATATTTGCCCTGCTGCTAGTTGGGATTCTCGTCGCGGCGGTTCAGGTATTCTATCTTCCGTTCTCTCAACATTATGGCCAGGCATACGGCGCGCTCGATCCATGGAAAGGAGCGCACAGCCCGTTGAAGGACTACCTTGTGCATTGGGGCTGGCAGCTTTTCCTGATTACCACCTGGTTTGCCTGGGAGACGCGCGAATGGCTGGCTGCCACGCCGTCCTCGGTTGTCCCAAAGATCAAGCCCTACCTGGGTTACCTTCAGCTGGTATTATTCCTGCTTCTGCTTGTGATGATCCTGTTGACCCTGCTGGGGATCAATATCGGGTGGATTGTGGGGATTCTCGGAGCCTGGGCGCTCGTGCTGTTACTGCGCAAAGACCAGCCGGATGCCAAACGGTTTATCCTGTTCATGATCGGCACCGGGCTGGTACTGACGCTTTTCGTTGAGTTATTTACCCTGCAGGGGGATATCGGCCGCATGAACACGGTCTTTAAGTTCTATTACCAGGCATGGACCCTTCTCAGCCTGGGGGCAGGGGCGGCGTTAATCTGGCTCTTACCCCCGGTCACCACGGCCTGGAAATCCGGAGTTGCCACCGCCTGGCAGGTGATCCTGGTGCTGCTGCTTTCTGGAGCGCTTCTATATCCAGTTACAGCCAGCGCCGACAAAATTCGCGATCGAATGTCAGACGAAGCGCCGGCGGGGCTGAATGGCGACGCCTACATGTTAACCTCGACCTACAATGATATGGGGGTGGATTTGGATCTCTCCCGTGATTACCAGGCGATACAGTGGATGCGGATGAACGTCAAGGGATCGCCAGTGATCGTTGAAGCCAACACGGTCGAGTACCGCTGGGGGAACCGCTTCACCATCAACACTGGTCTGCCGGGAGTGCTTGGATGGAACTGGCACCAGCGTCAGCAGCGGGGTTTCCTGGATTACAACGGCATAACCAATCGTTTGAACGAGATCCCACTCTTTTACCAGACGACCTCTGTGGAAGAAGCGCTCTCGTTTATTGACAGGTACAATGTGAAATATATCATTGTGGGCCAGCTTGAAAGGGTCTATTATCCCGGTGAGGGGCTGAACAAATTCGAGAAATATAACGGGGTTTACTGGAAGGAAGTCTTCCGGTTGCAGGACACGGTTATTTACGAAGTAATTGCGCGCGATGGGGATTCATGATGGATGAGGTGCCTGTCGTACTCGCGTTTTACGCGCTTTCCACGCTGTTGGGATTGACCGCGCTGCCGTTTATTTATCGTTTTCTTCCCAATCTGCCCAGCCGCGGATTCGCGCTTGCCCGCCCATTGAGCCTGCTGGTGTGGGGCTATCTTTTCTGGCTGTTGTGCTCGCTTGGGGTGCTGCAAAACAACGCCGGCGGGATGCTTGTGGCTTATGGCGGGCTGCTGGCGATTTCCATCTGGTCCCTCCGCCGCACGGGCTTACATGAATTTACCGGTTGGCTAAAACAAAACCTGGGCACCATTCTCACGGCTGAAGCGCTTTTCATTTTATTCTTTGTGGGATGGACCCTCGTGCGGGGAATGGATCCGGATGTGGCGTACACGGAAAAACCGATGGAACTGGCGTTTATTAATTCCATTCTGCGTTCGCCGACTTTTCCTCCCCATGACCCCTGGTTATCAGGGTACGCCATTTCGTATTACTACTTTGGGTATGTGGTAATCGCCATGCTCGCGAAGCTCTCCGGGGCAGCCTCTGCGGTGGCTTTCAATTTATCGAGCGCCTTATGGTTCGCGATGACAGCTGCCGCGCTGTATGGCGTTGTGTTTGATATCCTCAAACATTGGATCACGAAACGGAAGAAGGAAGATCTTCCTGCTCAAGTGAAATTTGCCAGGAATGGAGCTTTTCTTGCTCCGCTATTCGTGTTAATAACCAGTACCCTCGAAGGCCTGCTGGAAATCCTGCACGCCGGAGGAATTTTCTGGAAGACCGACGCCGGGGGTGTTTACACCTCCAGATTTTGGTCCTGGTTGTCGATCCTGGATCTCGATCAGCCCCCCATACTGCCATTCGATTGGATTCCTTCACGCTCAGGCGGGTGGTTGTGGTGGCGCGGCTCCAGGGTGATTCAAGACCTGACCCTGGGAAACCAGCACGTCGAAGTGATCGATGAGTTCCCGTTTTTCTCGTATCTTCTGTCCGACCTTCACCCGCACGTGCTGGCGATGCCCTTTGCTATCCTGGCGATCGGTGTGAGTCTCAATTTTCTCCTTGGCGTAGAATCCTTTCACGGGAAATTTAATGGGATCTTTGAATGGATGCGAAGCTGGAAATTCTGGCTGACAGCGCTCATACTGGGCAGCATGGCGTTTTTCAACACCTGGGATTTTCCCATCTACGTGGGGCTGTTTTGCCTGGTCTGGTTCTATTCCCGGATTACCGAGAGCGGCTGGAAGAAAAGGCATGTTTGGGAATTCATCAAGAACGGCATGGTGCTGGGTGTGACGGGTGTGGTGCTCTTTCTACCGTTTTACCTCGGGTTTTCCTCGCAGGCTGGCGGTATCCTGCCGAGCCTTGAATTCATGACCCGCGGCATCCACTTTTGGGTGCTTTTCGGGGTTCTGCTGGTGCCGATCATCGCCTGGTTGATCCACACGTTCAGAATCAAAGGCACAGGAAATACATTGATCGCTGGCCTTCGGATTACTTTGATCGTGTTATCCGGCTTATTCCTGTTGTCAGTTATTTATGGGGCGATTCTCTTTTCGTTTTCTGTGGTCGGCGATCAATGGGCTCAGTCCACGAATCCTTTCCTGGCGAGCCTGGGGGCCAAACTGCTTCAAGCCGGTAGCGCTTTCGCCGGGGTGCATGGTGGTTACCCGGCAGCCGAAGTGCTCAAACAGAGCCTCCTAAGAAGGATCGTATCGCCCGGCACCTGGCTCACGCTGGTGGGTATCCTGACTCTCATGCTGGGTTCATTGCTCAAACCCCGCGTCGGCCAAAGTGAACTTAACACAACGGAAGGAAATGTTGCGACCGACGATCACCATCGCTCGAAGTCAGAAGTTTTTCTACTCATTCTTTTGCTGATTGGTGGAGCGCTGATCGTATTTCCCGAATTCTTCTATTTGCGTGACCAGTTCGGCACGCGTATGAACACGATCTTCAAATTCTATTTCCAGGCGTGGATGCTATGGGGAATCGCTGCGGCAGCCGGGAGCGCGATCCTGTTCCGCAGTCTGCGCGGATGGCGGGCAGTTCTCTTTCAGACCACCTGGTGGATCGTTTTGGCAGCCAGCCTGGCTTACCCGGCAATCATGTTATGGAATAAAACCGACCAGTTTTCCATGGCTGACTGGACCCTGAACGGGAACGCATTTATCCAGCGATATAATCCGGACGAATATGATGCCATCCTATGGATGCAAAAAGCGCCTTTGGGTATCGTCACTGAAGCCATTGGCGGCAGTTACAGTGATTACGCCCGGGTTTCGACCCGGTCTGGGCAACCCACCGTTTTGGGGTGGCCAGGCCACGAGAGCCAGTGGCGCGGCGGCGCAGAGGAAATGGGCAGCCGTTACGGAGATATCGAAGAATTGTATGAAACCAGGAATTGGGAGCGGGCGGCAGATATTCTGCAAACCTACGGAGTCCGTTATGTCTATGTCGGAAATCTCGAACGCTCAACCTACCAGGTGAACACCGGCAAGTTTGACGAGATGTTGATGAAGGCATACACTAACGAAAGTGTTACTATCTACCAGGTGCCCATGGGCATCGGGCAATAAGAGCGAGGCTGAGCATAACATCCATGCGTAAACCCAACCTGGAAATCCTTTTATACACGGTGTTAGTGATCATCGCCGTGTTATTCAGGTTTATTGTGCTTGGATCCCAGCCGTTGGACGATCATGAGGCTTCGCTGGCATTGCAATCACTGCATGTCAGCCGGGGGGTGGATGTGCATTTGAGCGGCGAACCCGGGCTGATCGCCCTGAATACAGTGCTGTTCTTCATGTTTCGAACAAGCGACCTTTTGGCGCGCGTTCTACCGGCTTTGTTTGGTGCTTGCCTGGTTCTCGTTCCGTTGTTGTTCCGCGAGCGGGTGGGTCGCTCATCTGCGTTAATCTTCTCCTTATTCCTTGCTATCGATCCTTTGCTCGTTGGTGTTTCGCGTACTGCAGATGGGGCAACCCTGGCGATGCTTGGTTTGCTGGCAGGCATCGGTTTCTGGTTGAACCGGCGCTGGATTCTGAGCGGGATCGCTTTTGGAGCAGCCTTACTTGGAGGTGTTCACCTGTGGGCGGGCTTGATCGCGATGTGTATCGTGTGGATCCTCTTTAGAAAGCGAATTAGCCAACTCTATCAGCAGGAAACACCGGCAAAACCATGGTTGACTATCATCGCAGGCGCGGTATCCGTACTGATCGTCAGCACGTTGTTCCTGATCCATCCAGCCGGCATCAGCGCGCTGGGAGCAGGCGTGATCGATAATATTGTCTCCTGGGGTCAGGCATCAACGCAGCCTCTGGGCGGGCTCATGCTCGGCTGGGCGTTGACCCAATTCCCGTTGATCATCGTTGCTGTGTGGGGCGGCCTCCATGCAGCTTTCCGTAAAGATCAGACCGTCCTCCCGCTGGCGGTATGGTGGGTGTTGGGACTGGCTCTCGTTGTGCTCAATCCCTCCCGTACTCTGAACGATTTCTATTGGACATCAATCCCGCTCATCCTCTTGGCGGCGACTGGTGTTAAGCATATTTTCAACGGTTTGCGGTTTGACCAACGCACGGTGACCATCGCTGAGGCCGGTCTGACGCTTGTCCTGTTGGGTTTTTCATTCCTGAATACTGTGAACCTGCTCAATTCGCCCTACCTTGCTCCAGAGGTGTACCAGAACCACCTGATCGGCGCGTTGCTCCCGCTTATACTCCTGGTCGCGGTGAGCTTTTTGCTGGCGTGGGGCTGGTCTGCCGCGGCGACGCGCACCGGGTTTATCCTTGCCATCTTTGCGATTATTGGCGTCTCCCAACTTTCTGCCACAGCCAAAACAGCCGCGATCACATCATACCCTGAAAATAACCTCTTTTCCTCCGGGTATCCGGTTGGAGCATCACCGATGGTTATAACCATCAAGGACCTGTCGAAATGGTCGACCGGAATTGATCATCGCCTGGACGTGCAAATCGCCGGGCTGCGTATGGCATCACTGGAATGGCAGTTGAGGGATTTTGACAATTTATCCGTTGAAGAGGTCATCGACCCGATCCTTTCTCCTTCGGTTGTGATCACCCCGTTGTCAACAGAAATGGCGGCGGCAGAAGCGTATCGCGGACAGAAGTTCGCCTGGACCATCCGTCCTGACATCAGATCGATGAAACCGATGGATTGGATGAAATGGTCGCTCTTCCGGGTCGCTCCGCCGAACAAAACCGAGATCATCCTCTGGGCAAAGAACGAACTTTTCCCGGGCAGTACACAACCCCAACCGATTGGAGAATGAAATTGACCGAGATTTTCACCCCATTTGTGATCGCGATTGACGGACCTGCGGCATCAGGAAAATCCACCCTGGCAGAAAAACTTGCCGTAGAACTCGGCTTTTTATATTTCGATACCGGGGTCATGTACCGCGCGGTAACACTTGCGGCGCTGGATGAACTTGATGGAGTGGATGATGAAGATGAAGTCACTCGCCTTGCTGAACAATCAACCATAGACGTTCAACCAGCCAGTTGTGCGGATGGACGCAAGATGGATGTGCTTTTAAACGGCAGTGATGTGACCTGGAAGATCCGCTCGCACGAAATTGATCTTAACGTGTCCAAGGTTTCCGCGTATCGCGGGGTGCGAAAAGCCCTCACAGACAAGCAGAGGGTGATCGGTTTGCGGGGGAAGGTGGTGATGGTTGGTCGGGATATCGGGACAGTGGTTTTCCCAGACGCCGGCTGCAAGCTCTACCTGGATGCATCGCCTGAAGAACGCGCCCGCAGACGGCATGCGGAAAATGAAGCCCGGGGAAAATGCAGCTCATATGACGAGATCCTCCGATCAATTCGCCGCAGAGACAGGATCGATTCAACGCGGGAACACGCACCCTTGAAGGCGGCAGCTGACGCGGTGATTATCGACACCGACGGGAAAACTGCTGAGGAAGTTTTACAGGAGTCGCTGGCTTATATACGTGAGAAATGTAAAAATCAGGGATAATTAGAAAAGCAACGTTTTTTGCGAAGGACACAAACTGAATTAGACAACGACCACGAGATCAAGGAGTGAGTTATGTGCGATACGCTGGTTGCGCTGGGGAATTCGACCGCCGATGGGAACACGATCTTTGGGAAGAATTCGGACCGTGACCCGAACGAAGCCCACGAGCTCATTCTCATCCCCGCGGCTGAACATCCCGTGAACTCGAAAACAAAGTGCACGTATATTGAAGTTCCGCAGGTTGCTCAAACGAACCGTGTATTGCTTGCCAAACCTTTTTGGATCTGGGGAGCGGAGATGGGTTCGAACGAGCACGGGGTGACGATCGGCAACGAAGCGGTCTTCACCAAAACACCTTATCAGAAAACCCCCGGTTTGACCGGTATGGACATGTTGAGGCTGGCGTTGGAAAGAACAACCACGGCCACAGCAGCGCTTGAATTGATCATCACCCTGCTTGAGGAATATGGACAGGGCGGCAACTGCGGATTTGCCCACAAGATCTACTATCACAACAGTCTTCTGGTCTGCGACCCGCGCGAAGCGTGGGTGCTTGAAACTTCGGGCAAGGAATGGGCAGCCGAGAAGGTTAAGGATATTCGCAGCATTTCCAACGCCATCACCATCGGTTCTGAGTGGGATATGGCGTCTTCAAACCTGGTGGACAACGCGCGCAATAACGGGTGGTGTAAACGCGGTGAGGAATTCAGTTTTTCAAAATGTTACTCGGATTTTCTTTACACAAAATTCAGCGATGCCCGCCACAGGCACACCTGCACCGCTGCTAGTCTCGCGGCGAAGAAGGGCAAACTGACCACCTCCGATTTCATGCAATTTCTGCGCTCCCACACCGGCGACGAGGATCCCGATTGGACGCCGGAAAAGGGGATCGCGGGCGCGGATGTCTGCATGCACGCCAGCTGGGGTCCGATCCGCATCAACCAGACGGCTGGCTCAATGGTATCTGTTCTGTCCAGTGACAAAACCCCTGTACATTTGGTGACCGGTACCGCTGCGCCGTGTACCTCGCTTTTCAAGCCGGTCTGGATCGATGCCGGTCTGCCGGATACAGGTAAACCCCCGACAGGAGAATACGACCAGGCGGCGCTCTTCTGGAGGCATGAGGTGGTCCACAGGAATGTTCTGCGCGATTACAGCGCGAGAATCGGGGCCATCCGTAAAGACCAGGCTGAATTTGAATCGAAATACCTTCGAATAGTGACAGATCAATCTGGGTCATCAGCAACAGGTAGAAGCGAGGTCAGCCAGCAAGCGTTTGCGGATGCGGAAAGATTGGAAAACCAGTGGCTTGAGAAATCCAGGACCGAACGGGGCAAAGACCGGACTGGATTGCTTTACCGCAATTTCTGGAATCAACTTGATAGAATCGCAAAAATGCAATAAAGTTATTTGATACTTGATGATCAAACTGCACTTGTTTAACTCCGCGCCATATTTTGACACTCCCTACCATCTGATCGGCTGGCTGGGCTGGTTTTTTATGGCTGCTGTCATTTTATGGGTGGTGCGCAACAACCTTGAACCAATCCGCTCGAAGAAACTCCCGCGTGTTTTTATCTTTTTAGGGGTTGGCGCGGTCATCAGCGCGTTCTTTTTTGGATTTGATCTGCCTTTCATCGCGAATCTTCCTCTGCCAAACGTCCCTGTCGAAAATCAATCCCCCGCGGTGATGGTCTTCAGCATGATCCCAATCCTGCTGGCGGCGGGCATGCTTGGCGTCTGGCCTGCTGCGTTGCTGGGGTTTATCAGTGGGATCATCAGCGCTTTGTGGAACACGCACTCGATATTCACCCCGCTTGAGACTTCCGCCCTGGCGTTGATTTTGGCGCTGGTTCTGCGGCAATCTTACCGTACCCGGATATTTATTTTCATGCGCCGTCCGATCGGTGCAGCGCTAACGGTTTTCGTGCTTTCTGTTCCGCTTTTCCTGGTCAGCACGTTCTTCAGCACGAACGGGTCGCTTGCAGCCCGGCTTGATTACTCGTTCACCCGATCGTGGATATTGATTTTGGTCAACGGCATCCAATTGTTGATCGCCGGGCTTGTGTGCGAGCTGCTGAAGGTCAAGGGATCGCCGTATTGGATACAGCAATCCACGCTCAAGCCGTCTCCGATGGAAACGGGCTTGCAGAACCGCATACTCTATACCGCCATACCGATGGTGCTCGTGCTCATGCTAACCCTGTCGATAGCGGATTGGGTGGTGGCCGGCAAGGCTGCCCGCGACGTTCTGGTCACACAGCTCGAAAATTCCTCAAAAATCGCGGCGGAAAACATCCCGGCGATCCTCGAAACCGGCCGCAGCCTGGCCACTTCGCTGGTGGATGTGAATATTCCGATCAATGAACCGGAACAGTTGACCGCGACGCTGCATGAAAAAATTCGTGAAATCCCGTTTTTCAACCAGTTTTACGTCTTTGATCTTACCGGCGCGCCGGTCACTGGTTATCCGGTTGCGGATATCAACCAGTTTCGTCTTTCGACAGAGGAAGAGATCGGGATACAGCTTGCGTTGAACGGCGTGCTCGTGCAGCATTACGTGACGAACCCGCTGCCGGGAGAAGAATCAGCGGTCATCTCGTTCATTACCACCATCCCTGATGAATATGGGCTGGCGAAGGGTGTG
>CAYYBP010000002.1:0-20931 GCA_964470275.1 uncultured Anaerolinea sp.
TTATAAGCGCTGGTAGGACAAGCGTCAATAATCATTTATAATCCAGGTTTGTCTGACCATCACTGCTACAAGGAGACCCCCATTGTCAAAGATCTACTCACCCGACAGCGCCGGCAAGGAACGCACCCGGCTTTCCAAGACCATCCTCCTGGCGCTGCGTGAACTGATGAAGCAGCCCGAGCCCAACGATCTGACGCGTGACCTGGCGGCCTACGTGATCCTGGCGCTGGAGGAAATCGCTGGCAGCATCGACGCTTCGGTGGAAGCCTGGGAGAAGCGCGGCTACTGGGTCAAAGCTGACCGCTTCCGGCTGGAATGGGAGTGGGCAGGCAGCAGCGCCGCGAAGCTGCGCAGCGCTTTGGCGGGCGATGATTGGGGTTCGGTGGCGATGGCGGCAGTGACCATCGCCCAGAAGCTGGGCAAGGTGACCGTGCCGGTGCGCCACCGCCTGGGCACCCCCTGGGTAGGGGCTTACAAGGCGCTCAAAACGCAAACAAAAACCGCTTCCTGATTGGAAGCGGTTTTGATATCGCGATTAAGACTACTTCTTCTTCAAAATAATGCGGGCATCCGCCACGCGCAGACCTTCGCCCTCGCTGTACAGCAGGACCGGGTTGGCGTCTGATTCGGCGATTTCGTCCTTGAGGTCGAGGATCATGCTGGAGTACTTGACGACTGTCTCCGCCATGGCTTTGCGGTCGCGCGGTGCTTCACCACGCACGCCGGCTAAAATGGCGGCGCTGCGAATCTCGTTGATCATCTGCTCTGCTTCAGGCTTCGAGACCGGAGTGACGCGGAATACAACATCCTTCAGCACCTCAACGAAGATGCCGCCCAGGCCGAACATTACCGTCGGGCCGAAGGTGGGATCGTTCACCGAACCCAAAATGACCTCGGTGCCCCAGGGAGCCATTTCCTGCACGGCGATCCCGTGAATATCCGCGTCGGCTTTATAAGCTTTGGCGTTCTTCAGGATCGTGGTGTAGGCTTCGCGCACCCCCGCTTCATCCTTGATGTTGACCTTGACGCCGCCGGCATCCGATTTATGCAGAATATCAGGGGAGACGATCTTCATCACGATCGGGTAACCGATCTGCGTCGCCAGCTTGACGGCTTCTTCCTCGGTCTTGGCTAGCCCGATCTTCGTGGTGGGCATGCCGTAGGCTTGAAATACTTTCTTGGCTTCGATCTCGGTGAGTGAGGACCGGCCATCTGCGCGCGCGGCGGCGATCACCTCAAGAGCTGCCTTCTTGGCTTTTTCGTCCGTTTTTGCGCCATTCGATTTCTTGTTTTCCTGCAGAATGGCGTATTCACGCAAGGCCGCCATGGCGTTGATCGCCACATCCGGGGCAAAGAAGGCAGGGATGCCATGTTCGACCAGCCAGCCCATCGCCTTTTCGGATTTCTCGCCGCCGACGAAGGATACTGTGATGGGTTTGTCGGTTACCTTACTGTCTTCCACAGCGCGTTTGATCGCTTCAGCGATCTCGGGGGGATTAGTGATGGCGGTTTCGCAATAGAGCACAACTACACTGTCGACCCATTTATTCGAAATGGCGTAGCGCACGGTCTCGTAGTACCAGTCGTTGCCTGCCATACCGGTCATATCCACCGGGTTCTTAGCAGAACCGAATTCGGGCATGTGCTTCTTCATCTCTGCTTGAACATCCTCAGGGGCGAATTTCATCGGGATGCCGTAGCGCTCAGCCGCGTCCGTAGCAAGAACACCCACACCGCCGCCATTGGTGATGACGAGCATGTTATCGCCCTTCATGGGGGGCTGGGAGGACAGCGCCAGGGTGCGGTCAAACAGATTATCGAGATCGGAGGCCTGGATGACGCCGGCCTGGTTGAATGCAGATCCGTAGATCTTGGCAGCTCCGGCCAGTGAACCGGTGTGAGAAGCAGCCGCAGCTGCGCCGTGAGCCGAAACACCGGATTTGAGCGCGATGATGGGTTTGCTTGAATTTCTGGCGGACTCAATGAACTTGCGGCCGTCGCGCAGTCCTTCAACATACAGGGAAACGCAGCTGGTATCCTTGTCGTCATTGAACCAGTCGATCAGGTCAGCAAAATCCACATCAGCCATGTTGCCGATGGAGATCAACTTGTCAAAACCAACGCGGCGGGTGTAAGTTGCCATGTCCAGCGCGATCAGCAACGCGCCGGATTGGGTGATGAGGGAGGCCTTGCCGGGGAGGGGCAGGCAGGGAGCAAAGGAGCCATTGAACTGGTCTGAGTTGGAGAGGGAGCCGACGATGTTGGGACCAAGAACGCGCATACCGTAGCTGTGAGCAATTCTGACCACTTCGTCCTCAAGGTCCTTGCGTCCGACCTCGCTAAAACCGGATGTGATGACGATCAACCCCTTGACGCCCTTCTTGCCGCATTCCTCAGTCACTTCAACCATCACACTGGCGGGAACGCACATTATGGCGGAATCGATCTCACCAGGAACGTCCTGGATTTCTGGGTAGCATTTCAATCCCAGGATTTCTTTTTCCTTCTGATTGATCGGGTAGATCTTTCCCTTGTAGTTGTCTTTCAACAGGTTCTTGACAACCGTGTACCCGATCTTACCCGGGGTTGCAGATGCCCCGACGACTGCAACCGATTTTGGCTTGAGCATTCGATCAATTACGTTCTTATCCACTGCGAGTTCCTCCTCATTTTCTTATCGTTAACAAGATGCATTACTGAGTTTACGTTTTCGTGTATGATTTATTGTATCCATTTTTTCCGAAACAAAAGTACCTAAAACCATGACAATATATCATAATTTGGATAAACCATGATCGATTTCGAGCGGGCGCTTACCACCACCATACTCTCTGAAAGACACAGGGCTCTCATCGCGGATATTCTAAGCGCAGCATTGGAAGCCGCCGATCCATTACGTTGTACCGAAAAAAACCTGGCTTTCGCTGGAAATACCCTGGTCGTTGGAGGGAATCCTTATCCGCTTGACCCTGAGTCCAGGCTGGTGCTCATCAGCCTGGGTAAGGCGGCGCCGGCGATGACGCAAGGCGCCATCAACAGCCTCAATGACCGCTATTTACACGGGGTGTGCGTGGGGAAACACCTTCCTCAGGACGATCCCGGCTGGAAGCACATCGAACTCATCCAAGGGAATCACCCGGTGCCCGGTGCTGAAAGCATCTATGCCGGCCGGAAGATCAAAGAAGCGGTCGAAGGCTTGGGTCCAAATGACCTGGTCCTGCTGCTGCTTTCCGGCGGCGGTTCTTCCCTGGCCATGCTGCCGGCAGAGGGGATCGGAGTGGAAGACCTGTCGATCTTCACAGCCACGCTGCTGCGTTCGGGGGCGAATATCGATGAAATGAACACCGTGCGAAAGCATGTTGACCCGCTCAAGGGAGGGGGTTTGTTGCGGCTGGCATCGCCTGCCAAATTGGCAGCCCTGGTACTATCTGACGTGGTGGGGAATAAGCTGGATGTCATCGCCTCCGGCCCGGCTTATCCGGATCCATCCAGCTATGCTGATGCGCTCGCGATCGTTACGAAAGCGGCAGGGTACGGCAATTTTCCTGACGCTATCCTCGCGCATCTGCGTAAGGGCGCTGCAGGCGGGCTGCCCGAAACGCTCAAGCCGCAAGATGGGATCGCGTTGAATGCTTTTCATCGCATCATCGCGAGCAACGTCGATTCCTGTCAGGCCGCGGCGGCCAGGGCAAACCAGGCGGGTTGCAGCGCCGAAGTTGTCACGACCGCGTTGACAGGCGAAGCCAGCCTGGTCGGTGCGCAAATCGCCGCAGCTGCTCGTACACAGATGGATCTGGATCGACCGTTCGTTTTCATCTGGGGTGGAGAAACGACCGTGACCGTCGCAGGCAGCGGGACAGGCGGGCGCAACCTGGAAGCCGCGCTGGGCGCGGTTGAGGGCATGGCGGGCTTGCGCGGCATGTACCTTGTCACCCTCGCGACCGACGGCGAAGATGGGCCGACCGGGGCAGCCGGGGCGGTTGTGACTGGCGACACGCTGAATAATGCTTTGGAACTTGGGCTGGAACCGTCCAGCTACCTGGGTGAAAATGACAGCTACACTTTTTTCAAAAAGACCGGCAACCTGCTGGTCACCGGTCCGACTGGAACAAATATAAACGATATCACTTTTCTGTTTGGTTTTTGATCCTGCTATGTTTTATTTCGCGTACCTGGCTTTGATCGAAGGGATCAGGTATTCTTCGAACGCGCGCGTCTCGTCATAATCCGGTTTCCATCCCCAATCGCGCGTAGCGGCGCTGTCGTCCACATCTGCCGGCCAGCTATCCACGATCTTCTGCCTCGCCAGGTCCGGTTCAAATGTAATAATTGCCCTGGGGAAAGCGGAGATCACGTGATCGTGGAACTGCTCAGCGCTGGGGCTGAAACTGGTGACGTTGTACACCAACTGGCAGAGGTTGCCCTTGGGGGCTTCCTCGAGCAATAACAGCGCCTTGATCGCGTCCGGCATGACCATGAAGGGCAGGGTGGAATCCGGACGGACGAAACAGGCGTAGGGTTTACCCTGGGCGGCGTGATGCAGCATCTCCGGCCCATAGTCACTGGTGCCGCCGGTAGGGATCGTGACCGAAGAGACCAGCCCCGGGAAGCGCAGGCAGCGGAAGTCGACGGTGTACCGGTTTTCATCCGCGGCCAGCTGGCGGTAATGGAAGTTGTAGTACCTGCCAAGGTGCTCACAGTACAGCTTATTACAGCCGTACATGGTGATCGGTGAACACCATTCATATTCCTTGAGTTTATTCCCCTTGTTTTTCACCTCGAGTGAGGAAAGCCCGTACGCCGCGATCGAACTTGGATAAATGAATTTAACCGAACGTCCCTGCCAGGAGGATTGTTCCACGGCCAGTCTCAACAGGTTGAGTGTGCCCTCCACGTTCACGCGGTGAGCAGTTTCAGGGTTGTATTCCGCCTTGGTCGAAAGAATGGATGCCAGGTGGAATATCGACACGATATCATATTCTGATACCAGCCGGCCAAGCAGCATATTGTCGAGGATATCGCCCTGGACGAACCGCTCACAGTTTGGGACAAGGGATTCATCAAGAGGAACAACGTCCATCGCGATGATGGGAAATTCGCTGTTCACCGCGAGGTGGGTAATTAACCCGTGACCGATCTCGCCGTTTGCTCCAGTGATCAATACAACTTTTTTTCGCATGGGTCACTCCATCAGAAAAAATCGTATTTTCATGATTCAGTTAGCATCATTATATAAAAAGTTCTGGATTTCTCCAGAACTTTTCAGATTATTAAGCGGAAGCGGTTTCGCCTTTGTGGAACCAGGTCTTCCATTCCTTCTTCTCCCACACCACGAGCAGGGGAGCGGCGACAAAAATGGAGGAATACGTGCCGCTGAGAAGGCCGACGAGCAAAATGACCGCGAATTCACGCAGGGTGATACCGCCAAAGAGCGCCAGGGCGAGCAGCAGAAACTCAACCGTCATCAACTGGGTGTTGATCGAGCGCTGCAGTGTCTGGACGATCGAGTGGTTGGCTAGTTTTTCAAAGTCAAGTTTTCGATAAATCCGGCTGTTTTCACGGATGCGGTCGAACACCACGATCTTATCCTGAACCGAGAACCCGATCACAGTCAGCAGGGCGGTCAGGTAAAGTGAATCGATCTGCCAGCCGAAGAATTTCGCTCCGTAACCGGTCAACGCCAACACGATCAACACATCATGCGCCATGGCGATAATGGCGCAGATACCGTAGCGGAAGGCGTGCGGAACTCCCCGGAAGGCAAATGTAATATAGATTACAACTGCGAGGGCGGCCAGGGCAACAGCCTCAATGGCGCGCTTCGTCACACCCTCACCGATCGAGGCACCGACTGTGTCTGAGCGTAAAATGATGGCGGGGCTGCCTGCGGCGGTCTCTAGTTCCTGTAAGATGGTCGACTGGGTAGCCGTGGTTAATTCAGAGGAACGTAAGACGAGGGACCCTTCGCCGGTCGTTTGTACCTGCGCGTCCTTGATACCGTTCTGGTCATAAATGTTCTTTATGGCTTCGGTTGAAGGGTTGCTGCCGTTTTCGAATTTCACTTCCAGCAACGTGCCGCCTTTGAAATCAATCGAGAGGGGCATGCCATTCACAGCGAGCATGATCAACCCGGGGACGATGATTATAAAAGAGAGCGCGAAGAAGAAATATCTTTTACCAAGAATGTTTATCATTGAAGATCCTCCTACGCCCCAAACCACTTTTGGTGGCTTTCAGGATTAATAAAGTCGCTGACAATACTCAAGAAGTTTCGTGTGACAACGATGGCTGTGAAGAGGGAAACCACCACACCCAGTGAAAGGGTGATGGCGAAACCTTTGACAATGGTTGCCCCGTAGGTTGACCCGAACCAGAACAGAATGATACTTGTGATGATCGTGGCGATGTTCGAGTCCCGAATTGACGGCCAGGCGCGCTTCCATCCAAGGTCCAATGCCTGTTTCAAATTCCGACCGGCGCGTAATTCCTCTTTCATTCGTTCGAAAATGAGGATATTCGCGTCGAGGGCGCTGCCGGTGGAGAGCAGGAAACCTGCGATGCCTGAAAGCGTCAGAGTGACGGGGATCAATTTAAACAGTGCGAATGTCAAGCCGGCATAGATGGCGATCGCCACGACCGCGACCGCGCCAGGCAGGCGGTAGTACAAGAGCATGAAGAGTGCCACAATCGCGAATCCGATCAGACCTGCGAGAAGACTTTTATTTAAGGAGTCCGCGCCTAAAGTCGGTCCAATGATCCGGCTTTCGACCAGTTCAACAGGCACAGAGAGGCGGCCATAACGCAGAGTGACCGCCAGGTTATTAGCAGACTCAGAGGTGAAACCGCCTGAGATTTGCCCCTGTCCGTCGGGGATGGCATTGCTGATGCTTGGACTGGAGATGACAGTCTTGTCAAGGACGATCGTGAGATACTTTCCAACATTGGCGGTGGTGTGATCTTTAAAAATCTGCGTGCCATTGTCAGTAAGTTCGAAATTCACCACGTAACCACCAAGCTGGTCTGAAGTAACTGCGACCGATTTGATGTCCACACCCGTCATAATAGTGTGCCAGACCTGCTCGGTGCCACCAGTGGTATCTTGCGGAGCAGCTGCACCGCTGCCGGCGTAATCAGTGACAACCACTGTGCCGGGGGTCAGGCTGGTGCTTCCGGTATCGATGAATTCAAGCAAACCGGTCTGCTTGATGGAGGCGATGACATCCTCGGTATTGGTCAACCCCGGGAATTCACCCAGGATGTACTTGTCGCCAGCCACCTGGAAGAGTACCTCGCTGACGCCCAACCCATTGGCCCGGTTCTCCAGGATTTTACTGGTATCTTCCAGATCCTGGCGGGTAGCCGTCATGCCTTTTGGAGGGCTTAAGAGCACCTGCATACCACCGCGAAGATCCAATCCCAACACGGGGTTCAATGTCCGCTCAAAATTTCCAATCTTTAATCCTTTCGCGTCTTCAGCCCTGGGCAGGTCGATCCAGATAATGGCGGCAACGAGAGCGAGGATTAGTATCAGGTTAATATAACGGCGATCCATATGATGTTCAACCTCCAATAAAATCAAAATCCTGCCGAACTGGCGGGAACTCAGGGATTATACACCAAAAGCAGCAACCGCTCTACGCAGTTTTTTGATTACGGGATTTAATCAGTGAAAGGATTTCATATTCCACAAGGTCGATCAATTGCCCGGGGGTAATGTCATCTGTCAGAATTCGAATATCCGCGTTTTCATAGGCATTGCCCAGGCGCTGCAGCTGGAGGTTGTATTCATCAATTGTCCAGTTTAATTTTTTCCTTGTCAGTGTCTTCGTGTATGAGACTTCAAGAAAGATGAGTATATCGGGGTTCGTCAGGCGCTTCCACATGTTCTGGACATAGGAGTGCTCCTGGGCGATATGCCGGCACCTGTACCCCCTGTCTGTCAATAGCCGTATCAGGGTGGATTTACCGGACGCGCACACCCCAACGACACCTATGAGCAGGTCTTTCGGATCAATTTCCATATCATATTGAACGAAGGGATTCCTCGTTCGACTCGCGAAGCAGTCTATTTGAAAAACGTAGATTCTACTGGCAGACGCACAGACATGCGCCTGATCTGGTCAGATTCGGCAGGTGTGGAGCGCAGGGCGACCACGCACATGTCGTCATTCGGGCGATTGTTATCCAGCCGGATCGCCTGGTTAAGGATATTGTCGGCGATCTGCTGGGCGGTAGGATCTTCCTCGTCCAGCATGGACTCCAGCAGGGTGCAGATGTCCATTGGTTGACCGCTGCGGTCCCCCGCGAACTTGATCCCATCGGTGTACATGACGATCGTGATCGAGCTCTCCAATGGAAATTCTGTGATGGACGGGCGGATGTTGCGGTTGGTGCCGATCGATCCGCTTTCGCTGGCAATACATTCGACCAATTCGCTGCGCGCGATGAAAACCGGTGTGGGATTGTTGCGGGTGATGACGATGGTGCTGGTTTGCAGGTCCACAGAGAGGATGTTGAGGGTCGCGGTGACTTTTCCGTTGCGTTCCGTGAATAAATAATCCGAGGCTGCGCGGGCAGCCGCGCCGTCGCGCACTCCGTCCGCCAGCAGGCTGATCACCTTGCGCACCACCATGGTGGATATTACCTTGGCGCCATGCCCTGAGGTCTGACCATCCGCCATCACGACGGACACCCCGCCGTTTGGTCGTTCGACGATCTCAAGGGTGTCGCCGCTTTCGGATACAGCGTATTTATTGGTCTTGGCAACTGCGATGTTGATTTCCATGTAATGATTTTACAACAAAATTGTGGGTTTGAAGAATTGACCAACCAATAGTGAAATAAGGTTGACTGAAAACAAGCTTGAATGTATAATCCCACAGCCTGTCAAATGCTGACGGGTACGGATTTTTTGACAGGAGTAAAGAAATGGTTCCTCTACCAAAACGAAAGCTTTCCAAAGGCCGAAGAGACCGCCGCCGCGCTCAGGACGCGCTGGAATCAGCGAACCTCGTACAGTGCAGCAATTGCGGTGAAATGCGACTTCCTCACACGGTATGTCCCAATTGCGGGCATTACCAGGGTAAGGAAGTTCTGCATATTGAAAAAGAAGCCAAGAAAAAGTGATCAAAAATCAAAAAACGGGCATCAGCCCGTTTTTTGGTTAATCATCCATCTCCATCTGTTCATCTGGTTCATCTAAGTCATCTAATTCATCCAGGCTGATGTTTTGATAAGGGGCAAAACGCGCCAGCAGGCGCCCGGGGATCGAGCCCTGGAGTTTGACGCACTTGCGTGTGTGTTCGATGCGCTGGATCTGCCCCTGTTCGTGAAAAAGGGAAATCAGCTGTCCTTCTGAATATGGGATCTGCACATTGATCGGTGAGTAGTTCTCGTACAATTCGCTTTCGATCATCCGCAACAGGTCCGGGATGCCAATGCCCTTGAGAGCGGAGATCCCCACCGAGCGTGGGAATTCAGCCAGGATCTCACCGGTCAGTTCCGGCTGAGGCAGGCGGTCGATCTTATTCAGGGCGGTGATGACCGGGATATGCTCCGCGTTTATCTGCTTGAGGGTGTCCACCACCGACGCAGCCTGTTCGATCGCGTTGGGATGGGTGATATCCACCACGTGAATGAGGAGGTCGGCTTCCGTGATCTCTTCAAGTGTAGCCTGGAAAGCGGCGATCAGCTGGGTGGGAAGTTTCTGGATGAAACCAACGGTATCGGTCATCAAACCCTGGTGGCCGCCCGGCAATTCGATCCGCCGGGTGGTAGGGTCAAGGGTGGCGAATAACTGGTCCGCGACGAGCACATCCGCGTGGGTGATGTGGTTCAAGAGGGTAGATTTTCCCGCATTCGTATAGCCGACTATACTGATGAGCGGGATGCGTGAGCGTTTCCGTTGAGCGCGGTAGCGCTGGCGGTGAGCGCGAACCTTTTCCAGTTCTTTTTTCAAGGTGGATATCCGTTTACGGATCTCGCGCCGGTCAACTTCCAATTGGGTTTCACCCGGTCCTCGCAACCCGACCCCGCCCACGGATCCTGCAGCTCCTCCACCGCCGCCTGCCTGGCGGGCGAGGTGAGTCCAGGCGCGCGTCAACCTTGGCAGGCGGTATTCGTATTGCGCCAACGCGACCTGCAGCATTCCTTCGCTGGTGTGGGCGTGCTGGGCAAAGATGTCCAGGATCAAGGCGGTGCGGTCGATCACCCGCACACGCGAGCCAAATGTTTCCTCCAGATCCCTTTGATGGCGCGGTGAAAGCTCGGTATCAAAGATGATGACATTCGCCAGCGTCTCTTCTGCCAGCAGGCCGATCTCTTCCACCTTGCCTTTGCCGATCAGGGTGCTGGGGTTGGGGCTCTCGATCTTTTGACTGGTCTCCCCAACCACTTCCAGGTTGACGGTTGCGGCAAGCTGACCGAGTTCAGAAAGCGAATCCTCAAGAGTGATGGGAGATTTCTCACTGCGAAATTCCACACCAACCAGGAAGGCGCGTTCAATTGGAGGTTTTGTTGATACCGGTTTTCGCGTCACAATTTATCGGTTCCAATCCGCCAGGCGGTCCATGGCTTCGCGGATGCGCTCAGTGGCGGTGCCCAATGAGACGCGCAGGTAGCCTTCTCCGTGCGCGCCGTAGACGACTCCCGGGGTGGTGCTCACGCCGGTTTCTTCCAGCAGGCGGGCGCAAAACGCGATGGAATCGGTCTCGCCTTCAGGCAGACGCGCCCACACGTAAATGGCGGCCTTCGGGACATCCAGGGTTAAACCGGCGCTGCGCAGCCCTTCCACAACCAGGTCGCGGCGCTGTTTGTAAACCAGGTTTCTCTCGTAGATCCACTCCTGGTCGCCGGTGAGCGCTTTGATCCCCGCGGAAAATATCGGGCTAAAGGTGGAGGTGTCCATCTGGCTTTTGTACGTGAACAGGTAATTAATCACATCCGGGTTCCCGGCTGCCATGCCCAGGCGCCAGCCGGCCATATTGTACGTCTTTGAGAGAGAATTAAATTCCACCGCAACATCCCGGGCGTTGGGCACCTGCAGGATGCTGGGGGCGATGTATCCGTCAAAGCAAATATCAACGTATGGAGCGTCATGCGCGATCAGAATCCTGTGCTTTCGGGCAAATGTGACGGCTTCTTCGAAGAATGCCATGGTCGCCACCGCGCCGGTCGGGTTGTTGGGGTAATTCAGCCACAGGATCTTGGCTTTCTCGAGTGTTTCCTGCGGGATTGCGTCCAGGTCGGGGAGAAAATCATTTTCAGCAAGGATGGGGAAGGTGACCACCTTTCCGCCGGCGATAATTCCACTGGCGGAGTAAACAGGGTAGCCGGGGTCGGGAACGAGGGCATTATCACCCGGATTGAGGATTACCTGGCTCAGGTTGAATAAACCCTCTTTGGAGCCGATCAGGCCGACTACTTCGGTACCGGGGTCGAGTTCAACTTCAAAACGGTCGAGATAATAATCGGCGACCGCCTGCTTGAATGCCTGGGGTCCGCCGATAGGAGAATAGCCGTGGGTGTCTGGTCGCTTGCTTTTCTCAACCAGTTCATCGATGATGAAGTCAGCCGGGGGCAGGTCAGGTGAACCCATGTCGATGCGGATGACATCCATACCTTGTTTTCTTAACTCGTTTATCTTTTTCCCCAGGGAGGCAAAGAAATAGGGTTCGAACGATGAAATTCGATCAGCTGGGGGTATAAAAGCGGGTGTTTTTTTCATAAACCTGAATATTCCTCGATTGTGGTTTCCTTCTAAGTGTAAGTCACTAAGGGTAAAAAATCAAACCGAATTACTCGAGTAGCCAGCTCAACAGAACCTCTCCAATGACACCCAGGCTTTCCTGTGATACCTTATCAGCGGTATCCTGGCTGGTGTGCCAGTAATCGTAGTTGAAATCGATGATATCGATCGCCCGGATACCTTTTTCAAGGAAGGGGGTGTGATCATCCAGAATATGGTACTTGGGCTCATCAATGAAGAATTGCTCATAACCAAGTTCGGCCGCACGCGACCATATTTCATCCGTGAGCGCCACATCAGAAGATTTTTCGCGGTATATGTTCAGATTCGCGTCCCCGATCATATCGACCACCACGACCGCGCTAGGGGAATTCTCCAGGCTCTGTGCGAAGGCACGCGAACCCAGGATCCAATCCCAGCCCTCGATGTTTCCCTGGTCTTCTGCGTCAAAGAACACCAGCCAGATCTGTTTCTCCGGTTTCTTGGGCAGGCTCCTGGCAAGTTCGAGCAGAACCGCCACACCTGAAGCTCCATCATTAGCCCCCATTACCGGTTGAGCGCTGAGGACCGGGTCAGGATCGCGATCCGCGACAAAACGGCTGTCGTAATGCGCTCCAATGACCACCCATTCAGAACCGCTCCCGCGGCGCGCGATGATATTCCTGATCGGATGCCCCAGCATTTCGGTTTCCTGGATTTCCACCTCCCAGCCGGCTTGCTCGAGTTCTGATCGGATGTAATCGACCGTCGCGGAATGCGCTGTTGAGCCGGGGGTGCGGGGACCAAAGGAAACCTGGACAAGCACATCATTGTAAGCTCTGGCCGCATCAAATCCGGCCGGTTTCCTTGTTGTCGGAAGATAAACGAGGACGAATACCAATGCCAGAATCAACATGGTTCCCGCGATCAAAATAGCAGCGAAAGATAATTTAGACCGTTTTTTCATCGTGGTCCAATCCGTTCTCGGCTATGAAGACGTCAAGTTGCCTGAGTGCTCTCTTGGCAAGGGCGAAACCCCGGTCTCGTTTACTCATGATCCTGAGTTCCAATTGGGGCATGAGCCCATGATTCGCTTTCATCGGCTGAAAGTTAAGGGAATCTGCATCGGCGGTATAGGCCAGCAAAGCCCCGATCATCGTCTCTGGAGGGAAAATCAATGGAGTCTCGCCTTTGAGAACGCGGGCAGCGTTGATGCCGGCGACCAATCCGGAGGCGATGTTACCGGCGTATCCCTCGATCCCGGCGATTTGACCGGCGAAAAACAGGTCCGCGCGCTGCCTGGATTGCGTGGTTGCCTGCAAAGCTGCCGGCGCGTTGATGTATGTGTTCCGGTGCATCTGACCCAACTGCACGAATTCAGCATCCTGTAAACCGGGGATCATCCTGAAGACGCGGCGTTGTTCTTCATAGGTCAGGTTGGTTTGAAACCCGACCATGTTGTAAAGGGTTTTGGCCAGGTTTTCCTGCCGCAGCTGCACGATCGCGAATGGGCGGCTGCCGTCATGGCTGTTCCGGATCCCAACCGGACGCATCGGCCCGTAACTCAGGGCGATGGGGTTCCGGTAAGCCAACACCTCAATGGGCAGGCAGGCTTCAAAGTATTTTCCGCTGCCGGCGCTGGATTCACGATCCGCCCGGTGATCGAATTCGGGCAATTCAACCCGTTTGGCATGAACAAGGGCGTCGACGAACGCGAGATAATCCTCCTGGGTGAAGGGACAATTGATGTAGTCGCCCTCAGTTTCCTGGTCCGCATTGTAGCGTGAAGCGTGAAACGCGATGCTCATATCGAGGCTTTCCCTCGACACGATGGGGGCGATCGCGTCGTAAAAATAAAGCAATCCGCTCCCGAGATAGGCGGAAATATCCTCTGCCAACCGGTCCGAGGTGAGAGGACCAGTCGCGATGATCACGGGTGAGCGGGGAATTTCGGTTACTTCCAGGCGAATGATCTCAAGATTCTGGATTTTTTCGAGCTTTTCGGTAACCGTGCGGGAAAAACGGTCACGGTCAACCGCCAGCGCGCCGCCCGCCGGGAGTGCGGTTTCATCTGCGCACTTGACCACGAATGAATTCAGCCGGCGCAATTCGGCCTTGATCAACCCTGCAGGTTTGTTGCGGAGATCAGAACCAAGCGAATTCGAGCAGACCAGTTCAGCGAGTTCTCCGGACTTGTGCGCAGGTGTCAGCCTGGCGGGGCGCATCTCGTACAGGCGGACATGAATACCCCGATTGGCCGCCTGCCAGGCAGCTTCACATCCCGATAATCCTCCACCGATCACGATCAGGTCCGTCATCATATGCCGATATGATTGTATCAAACTTGATTTCGCTGGCATAAAACTTGCACAATTAATCGAAATCAGCTATACTGAATTGGAGATAGGGGCTGCCCATGTTTCAGGTACAAAGACCATCCACACGACCACAGACCTCCACCAGGCCGCTTACCACGGCACATTTGGCACAGACAATGACGCTGCTCACGCTGACAGCGGATGAATTGCGCCAACAGATCGATTCTGAACTGGCAGCCAACCCAGCGCTGGAATTGATAGAAGAGCGGCGTTGTCCCACCTGTCACCGCGCATTAACAGAGCCCGGGAAATGCCCGGTGTGCAGCCTGCCGTCCAACCTGAATTCAGATGAGCCGGTTGTTTTTCTATCGCCGCGTGAAGAATTCATTCCCAAGAAGGATTACATCGATACAGAGATCGATGATGAACCCTTCACTCCAGCATCTGAGGAACTGCCCACGTATGTGTTGCGCCAGATTGCGCCCGACCTCCAACCCGAGGAACGCGGATTGGCGGCATTTTTGCTTACACACCTGGACGAGGATGGTCTGTTAACCACAACGCTGCTTGAGGTCGCACGTTACACGCATTTTCCGCTTTCCACCGTTGAAAAGGTGCAGAAGACCATCCAGATGGCAGATCCGGTCGGCGTTGGTTCAACATCAACCAGTGAAGCCCTGCTGATCCAGTTGCAGGTCTTGCGTGAAGTGGGCGATGTTCCAGAACTGGCTGAAGAGCTCATCCGCGATGGAATGGGAAACCTGAGCCACCACCAATATTCCGAGCTGGCACATCAATATGGTGTCCCGGTAAAAAAGATCACCACGGCCGCAAAATTCATCGCCGAGAACCTCAACCCGTTTCCTGCGCGGTCGCATTGGGGTGATACACGCCAACCGGGAAGCCAGACCACCCAGGTGTACCACCAACCAGACATCCTCATCAGTTATTTGAATGACGACCCCCGGCAGCCGTTGGTGGTGGAGATCATCATGCCGTTGAGCGGCACCCTGCAGGTAAACCCGATGTTCAAGCAGGCGATCCGCCAGGCGGACGAGGAAGTAAAACCTGAGCTCAAACATGATCTTGAAAAAGCCACGCTCTTCGTCAAGTGCCTGCAACAACGCCACCACACGATGGAAAGGCTGCTGACGCGGGTGGCTGGATTACAACGGGATTACATCATGAAAGGTGAGAAATATCTCAAACCGGTGACGCGCGCCCAGCTCTCACGGGAGCTGGAAGTACACGAATCCACAATCTCAAGGGCGGTTGCCAACAAGGCTGTGCAGCTGCCTAATCGAAAGATCGTTCCCTTCTCATCATTTTTTGACCGAAGTTTGAATATTCGCACTGTATTGAAGGAAATCATCGAAAAAGAACCCAAACCTTACAGCGATTCCGACCTGGTCGATCTGCTCAATGAAAAGGGTTTCGATGTTGCCCGCCGGACGGTCGCCAAGTACCGGGCGATCGAAGGGATTTTACCCGCTCATTTACGGAAGGCGACATTAAAGCATCCATGAAATCCTTCTCCAACAGACTCAGCGAGGTATTCAAGGGGAAAAAAGAACCCGGAATTAATGAAATTGTCACGCTCTTAAATTTTGAAGATACACCTGCGGCGCTGGTGGATAATACGGCTCGTCTGTTGTTGCATTTAAACAGCCGGATGATGAAACTGGTGCAGTTTTCCACCTGGGACGTGAGCGTAAAGGAATTGGAATTCCTCTTTCCTGACCTGGAACTGACCAGCGCCTATTCAGGGGAGGTTCGGCGTATCCTCATTAATCGCAACAATTTGCCGCCGATCCAGGTGCGCGCCAGGTTTGATTTCATTGATCCGGCTACCAGGTGGATCGTAATACGGGTACTACCTGAACTTGGAAACGACGAGGACCGGCAGTTGGTGCTGGAGGATACCTATCGTAAATTGACGCAGTTCAGCCGCCTGGCGGAGATCCCGGACCTACAGCAGGGCATTGACCAGGGGGTATCCATCTTTCGGGATGTGATCGGGTGCGATACCGTGTGTGTCTTCCAGGCGGATTCAAATCAACCACAATTAAAGAAGATTGGCGGCGCGGGAACAAGCGAGGATTTTCCCGATGTGCTGCCCTCCACCGACCTGGTCAAACTCGATCAGCCGATCATGTGGCAAACTGGCACCAGGATTCAGACCGAACTGCACCGCGCGGCGAAAGTGAGCAAGTTGGAGTATGTTGGATCAGCGCCGTTGAACCAGGGCAGCGGGGCGTTTGGCCTGCTGGTCGCCGCCGGCAAGGGTCAGCCCCCGGCAAACATGAGCCTGGAATTGCTCAACCTGTTGGCAACCCAGTTAATCTCGATGTTTCAGCAGCAGATCCTGGTTAAGAACCTGCATGAGAAGCTCGAGAACTCCCAGGAGACCATCAACCTGCGTAATCACGTGTTTGATAACATCAACGAAGCTGTTGTTGTACTTAACGAATCATTGAATATTGTCGAGGTTAATGCAGCGGCCGAGTGGTTGTTTGGCTACACGTCGGTTGAAGCCGGCGGGCAGCCGTACGACAACATCCTGATCGGTACAGACCGGTTGCTGCCCGCGCTGTTGGAGGCTCAGAAGGGGAAATCAACATTAAACATCGGAAAAGCGAATCTCAACCGGCGCAACGGGCAGGCAATCCCGGTTGAAATCAAGGTGATCCCGATTGACGGGGGCGAGAGCGTTAAGGCGATCCAATTGTTGATCACAGACATCAGCGAAAATGAACAGAGCAAAGCCGTGACGCAGCAGCTTGAACACCGGGCGGTGCTCGGGGATTACACAGCCGCGTTTGCCCACGACGTGCGCAACCCGATCAATAACATATCCACTGGCTTGCAGCTGCTGGGTGCCACCTTGAACAGCGACGACTCCAGCCAGGACATGATCAACCGGATGCTGGGAGACTGTACACGTCTTAACCACCTGATGGAATCCTTCCTGGCATTTTCCCGACCCCTGGAGTTGAAATTCGAACCTTTTGAGCTGGAACCTTTCCTCAGGCGGATCATTGACCGCTGGCAGCCGCGGCTCGCAAGGGTCAATGTGAAACCGGTAATGAACATTGAAGGAGAGGGAATTCGCATTTTTGGTGATGCGCGATCGCTCGAAAATGTGTTCACCAACCTGGTCTCCAATGCCCTGGAAGCGATGACCGATTCAGGAGATACACTGGCGATCAAGGCAGTCCTGGTGGATGAAATCAATGGTCGCCCCACGGTCGAGATCAGCGTCTCCGACAACGGTCCGGGAATCCCGCAGGATATCAGGGACCATATATTTGAGCCGTTTATCACCACCCGCAAACAGGGGACCGGCCTCGGGTTGGCGATCACAAAACAGATCGTGAATGCCCATAAAGGCAGCATCCGGGTGGATTCTTTTCCGGGCGGCACGGTTTTCACAGTACAATTGCCTGGTGAAAATGGAGAAAAGAAATGAGCATTACAGTCTTAGTCGTCGATGATGAAGCAAATGCCAGGGAATTTGTAGGCGGGTTTCTACAAAAAAAGGGCTACGAGGTGATCGGAGCCGGTACGCTGGGTGAAGCGCGAGAACGGGTGAAAAAGGGCGAGGGTGATGTCGTTCTGCTGGATGTGCAGCTGGGCGGGGAGTACGGTCCGAATCTGCTTTATGAGACCGCGACCATGCCCATGCGGCCGCCATTTATCGTGATCACCGGTTTCGGTGATATTGAGATGGCGGTTGACGCGATGAAAAGCGGCGCGACTGATTTTCTGACCAAACCATTAAACCTGGCTCAACTGGAAAAATCACTGGAAAGAGCCTGCGAAACGGTTAAGATGCGCCGCGAGCTCGAACATTACCGCGAAGCCCAGATGCAAAAGAGCAATTTCGTCATTGGAGAGAATGAATCGGTAGTAACGACCATCAAGCAGGCCTTGATCGCCGCGGAAAAACAGGTTTCGGTGTTGATCACCGGTGAAACGGGCACAGGCAAGGATGTGATCGCCAAGTACATCCATTCCAGCGGACCACGGACGAATAAGCCGTTTATCTCGATCAACTGCGCCGCGATCCAGAACACGATGCTTGAATCTGAGTTGTTCGGCCACGAAGCTGGCGCGTTCACCAGCGCTGACCGTAAAAAACCGGGTCTGATGGAAATCGCGGACGGCGGGGTGCTTTTCCTTAATGAAATATCCTCCATGCCGGTGGATATCCAGGCAAAATTGTTGACAGCGATCGAGCTGCACTCATTCAGGCGGGTAGGGGGAACCGCGTTGGTCAACGTGGATGTCCAGGTGATCGCAGCTTCGAACCGCAATTTGAAGGAAATGATCGCCAATGGCTCTTTTCGAGAAGACCTGTATTACCGTCTGAAAGTGGTGGACCTTGACCTGCCGCCGCTGCGTGAAAGGATCCAGGACATACCGGAACTGGTGGGGTTCTTCACGCGCGAAAACAACATGAAACTGGGGATGAACGTGGTCGAAGTCGCACCGCAAGCTATGGATGCATTGCGCAAATACCGCTGGCCGGGCAACATTCGAGAATTGTCCAACGCGGTTGAACGGGCGATGTTATTTTGCGACGGTATGACGATCAACCTGGGGGACCTGCCGAAGGATATCGCGACCGCCAGCTAAATGTGATGGCATAATACTTGCATCATACCCTCCAGAGATTCTAATCTGGAGGGTATGATGTTTTCTATGACGGTCAACGATTTTTTACTCACAATGGCATGCGCCTTACTTTTGTGCGGTGTGGTTATCCTCGGAATTGGGGTGTATACCCTGATTGGCAAGATTATGGGCAAGGAGCTCAGAACCATCGCCGACCAGACAGCCAAGATCGCGCAAAAGGGGATCACGGATGAAATCTCCGGGCTGGTGGGCAACGCCCGCTCCCTGATCGAAGTGTTGAACGACATGGTGAAAACCACTGCCGGGATTGGAATTTTCCTGGTTGTCCTCGGTTTCCTTTTGATGGCTGCAGCCTACGTGCTCGTTTTGCAGATCCGTTGAGTTTTGTCCACCGGTTGACCCAGTAGAAAGGAACGCGATGCACTTTCTCGACCTTTTTAAAAAATTGACTCATATCCGAGACAACATGGATGTCTCATTATTGTTTAAAGCACTCAGGCAGGACGCGCTCGTATGGAAGGGGTACCAACAACTCGCGGATAAAACGGACTTGGCGGAATTATTCAACGAGGAGAATCTCACATTAGACGACGGAACGTTGGGTTTGTACTCCCTGGGTATCATTCCAAGCGAATTTCGAAAAAGTAAATTGCCGGTCGAAACCCTCGAAAGGATCATGCTCGGATTCGAGAATTATCTTCAATCCGCCGAACCTGTTCCCACGCTCGAAAGTGCGACAGAACTCGCGCTGGCGCTGATTGAAAAACGCAAGACAGCCGAGAACTGGAAATCGATCATCCTGGAACTCGTTACGCGCATGAAAATTACCAGCGGCGAGCAGTTTTACCTGTTTTGGGGCTCGATCCTGGCAATTACTGCCAACCTGGCGGAGGATCGGGATGATTTGCTGAAAGACCTTTCGTCCGTTCAGCCACCTGACCTGGTGTTGTCAACCCTTATCCATAGCGTCTTATGCCTGCCGCTCACAGATGCTGAAAAAGCGGATCTCTTTAAGCGTTTTCTCTATCCTTTGAGCGCACAGGTACAGAATAACGCCCTTGCGCTGATCAAACTGCAAACGGGTTCAGAAATGGCGCGGATCGTTGCCGGCAGGATACTCGAGAAGTATTCCACGCAGGATTTTTCCAGGAAGAACCCCAGCGATTACTGGAAAAACCCGGCCGCCGCGACCCAATTCGCGTTTCAATGCCAGGCAGCTGGTGACATTGCTCAGATCGCGAATGACACCCAGACCGCGCTGGTATTCAATCAAAAATCGATCGAGATCCTCTCCGCCCTGGTGTTGATGAGCAAGGTCAAACAGGCCGCGATCAATGGCGGAGACGGCGAACCGCTGGAAAAACTGACATTCACACCGGAAGAACTGGGAGATCCTGAGATCTCCTCTCAATTGGTGTATGTTGACGATGAGATCCAGGTTTCCAACGAAGATAGCAAATTCCCGGTCAAAGCGCTGCTTCAATCCCGGAAAATGATCGACGCCGGACACCCGGAACTGGCAAAAGAGGTGATCATCGAGGGATTTAAAAAGCTGGATGATGAGCTCCTTGAGGAAGTTCTGGTAAAGGGACCTGACCAGATTCACTCTTGGGACCCAAATCACTCTCTTGACACTCTAAACTCGATCGGGGCGTACGAAGAGACCGCGCGCCTGACATCCGTACTGCTGAAACAAAACCCCACCAGTTACAAGGCGAATCTCGCAGCTGCGATCGCCTTCGACGGACAGGGAGATTACGCCTCATCCCTCAAGTATTGGGAGGCTCTTGCGCTGCTTGACCCGCAATCTGGCGAAATCAAGCGAAAACTGGTGCGCGCGCTGGTCGAGACAGGCAATACACAGGAAGCATTCGATCTGCTGAACGAGATTGTTGCAGCTGTTGAAGAGCCAGTTTATGCTGACCTGGTGACGTTGGGAGAGATCGCCTTAAGACTTCAAAAACCACATGAAGCGCTCGAAGCTGCGGGAAAGCTGCTTGCTAAAGATGCTGATGATTTGCCTGGCTTGACGATCACAGGCATCGCATACCGCATGATGAATATGCCCCAGTTGGCGGTCGATTCACTGCAAAAAGCCATCCTTGGCTCCGGTGATGACCCGCGCCCCTGGACCGAGCTCGCTGACATCCAATGGACATCAGATGAGCAGGGACAGGCGCTGAAAACACTCAGGGCCGGGCTGGCAGCCAACCCGAACCAACCCGAGATCCAGACGATCTATGCTCACCG
>CAYYBP010000002.1:20941-47087 GCA_964470275.1 uncultured Anaerolinea sp.
TTGATGGAGCAGGGCTCGGTTGCTGAAGCGTATCCACTGTTGAAAGAGCTTTCAACCCGGGGCAGCGACATTGATACCGATCTACTGCTGATAAAGGCGATGAAACACCTGGGGGTTGTTACCGAAGAAGACACACTCGAAGCGCTCAACAGCCGCTACCCACAGGATCCCCGCTTCCAGGGAGAATACGGCCAGTCGCTTGTTCAAATCGGCAAAAAAAGCAAGGGGCTTGAAGTGCTCAAAGGGGTTAAGCAGGAGTTTTCAGACAATCCCGGTTGGACAGTCGCGTACGCGGATGCGCTGCTTGGGACTGATTATGAACACCTGGCCGGGATTGTGGATATTGATCCAACAGAATTAGGCAGCCTGCCCGGATTGTTGCAGAAAATTGTCGCGCAGGAACCGGTTAATTACCAGGCAAACCTGCTTCTCGGAGAAGGTTACCTCCAATTGGGAAATGCTGCAGCTGCTTTTGATGTATTCCAAAAGTTGCTGGATGAGCAGGAAATCAGCAGCAGCCTGGAACCCGAAAGGGTACTGACTGGGCTTTCACAGGCGGCTGCCAGGCTGGGTAAGCCGGATATTGCACGGGCGATGCTTGACCAGGCTATCGAAAAACAGCCTTCCTGGCTGGGGCTCAAGCGTATCCAGGCGGAAAATTTCCACCTGGCCGGTGATGACGAAGCAGCAGTGCAATTGCTCGAAGAGCTTAAAGACGCGATTTCCGCCAGGATCGAGAATATCCAGTGGGCGGTGGATTTTTACAAGACGCTTGAGCAACCGCAACAAGCAGAAGAATTGATCGCCGCTTCCGTCGAAAAATTCCCGCAGAATATCGGGCTTCGCCTGGCAAGGGTTGAATTAAAACTGGACGCGGGGATTGCTGAATTTGACCCGCAGGAAGAAGCCGCCCTCAAACAACTTCTGCTTGATTCTGAAAACCCGGACGAACTGATCCGGGCGGCGGTCGTGTTCGCATCGCTCGACAACCAGGCAGATACCATACACTGGCTCGAAAAGGCGTGTGAGTTGGGCAGCATCGAAGCCCGGTTTAACCTGGCGGGATTATACAGGGTCATAGGCGACCATGAGCGCGCGCTGCATGTCCTGGAATCCGTCCGAGAAGATGCCTGGATAGTCGAACTGATGCGCAACGAGATTAGTTTTGATCTGAACCAGGTGATCCCAGACGGCGGTGTTCCGGCTTTGAGGCAGGCCGGCAGCGCAACAGTGAAAATTCATGAGACATTTTTACCGGTTAGCTGGAAGGAGATATTTGCTTCCTCTCAGCCGGCGGTATCCCAGCGGATCCGTTTTGGCATGCAAACAGGAGATCATACCGGCTTATTGGAGCGGGTGCTGGAATGGGTCGATCGTGAGCCGAACAATCCTGAGGCGCGGGTTTACGCGGCTGAGGTGGCCCTGGCAGTTGGTTCACTCACCGATTACGCGAAGGCGCTTGATCTCACTTCAGTGGATGTGGCCAGCCCGTTCACTTCTCAATTCCGTTTATTGATATTGGAACAAGAACAGGATGATGGCGTGTTCGCAGGCTTGGCTGATAACGAACCGATCATGAATGAAACGATTAATGTTGAGGAACCAGACCAGATTGCCAAAATTCGAGCACTGGTACACGCTGGCAGTTTCACTGACGCGGAAACGCTGTTCCAGATGGCTGAAAATGTTTATATCGACCGCGCAGCGGTTCCGTACATCTGCCAGCTGGGTCAGCGCCGCAACCTGGTCAAAGCTGCTGTGGCAGTCAACCGCTGGAATGAAGTCTACGAACAGGTTGATCAACTGACCGGGTTCGCGTCAGCCAATGAGACTGCGGGTTTATTGCGATTGAAGGCACTAATTTCGGGAATCGAACACCACAACTCCATAGAAAACCTGGATGTCATTCACCATGATCTGGACGCGGCACATTTGGATAATTTCGTGAAGATCAACATCATGGATTATGCTGTGTTTTCACAGCACCAGCAGGAAGAAATCAAGCGGTGGCTGCTCCGGGGCAACCTGGCGATGACACCCACCAAGGATAACATCCGCGCCCTGGCGATGCTGACCCCGCAGCCGGAGGATGCTGCGGTGATGATGACAGGATTGCGCAAGGTTGGCCAGGTGACCACAGCATTGCAGGTGGCGAAAAAGTTCTCTGAGAATACGCGCGTCATGTTTGAAGCGGCTTTGTGTGAGGCTGTGAATGATACACAAGCCGCCATCGTGATCCTCAAGAAGTCACTGGGAGCAGATCCAAACCAGCCATTGGTTTATCGTTTGCTTTCAAAAGTGTTTGAGGAACATGGCGACCTTTCTGAAGCCGTTGTAACTCTTGAAAAAGCGCTCGTTTGCTGGCCGGATGAAGCGAAATGGCATTTGAAGGCGGCAGAATTGTGGAAAGCCCTCGGCAACCTTGAAAAACCCGTGGAACATTTACAGCTGGCAGAAATGGCGTCTCGGGGCGAGGTGGATGTAAATTACCAGTTGGGAGAGGCTCTGCTGGCAGCAAAGCGACCGGTAGACGCGCTCAAATATCTCGTTCACGCAGCCGAGAACGAGCCTGAACGCCACGAGGTGTGGGAGATGCTCTCAGAGGCGCACCTACAAAACGGCGACCTTGACCTTTCGACACAGGCAGCTGATCGAGCTGTTGTGACGGATCCCTCAGCTGTCAAAGCGCATCTGCAGGCAGGCAAGGTGAGCTGGACCAGGGGAGAGCTTGAAAAAGCTCTCGACCAGGTACGCCTGGCGATCCAGCTGGATCCGGAAGACGCGGACAACTATGTCTTCATGGCCAGGCTGCAAAAAGCCCGCGGGGACGATAACTCAGCCCTTGCGACGCTTGAGAAGGCCTCAGATAGCAAGAATGCCTCGGTGCAAACCATGATCGAGCACGCTGGCATGGTGCGCGAGATCAATGGTGTTGTGGCAGCTCGAGACCTGCTCGAATCTTTTGTAAAACGCTACCCGGAGAACCCTGAGTTATTGCGGCAATATGCTGAAGCCGAAGAGATCTGCGGCGACATCACCAAGGCAGAAGAAGTAGCCAAGCACGCGCTCGAAATGCACCCCGAGGAACCGGAGCTGCATATGCTGCTGGGTAAGATCCAGGAGAGAATGGGTAATCTTGACCAGGCAGCTCACTACTACAGCCAGGTCATCGCTCGTAAACCGCGTGATATCGATGCCTACCTTTCGCTGAGCGGGGTGTTTACCAGCCAGAGGGAATACGGCAAAGCCCGCAAAGTACTGGAACAGGGCATTGATGAGGGGAGCCCGGATATCAGGTTGTACCTCACCTGCGCAAATCTGCTCAAGGAGTCGAAAGATTACCAGGGCGCGGAGAGCATGCTGCGCAAGGCATCAGCGCTTGACCCGCGTAATCTGAACATCCACAGGCAACTTGGCGCAGTACTTGCACTTAACATGGTACATCAATCGCAGGAAGTGAGCTCACCATCATGATCCCTCAGTTCTTCTCAAGAGAGCCCAAGACACTCACAGTAGACCGTTCACGGATGCTCGCGATGCTCGAGGCAGCCAATGACACTGCTTCCTACCGGTTTTCACGCCAGGCGGCGCTCTCGTGGCTGACATCATTCCCGGGGGATCTCGAAATCAACATGATGTATGCGCGGGCGCTGGTGAAAGAAAACCGCTACGCCCATTCTGCTCCTGTCATCCAGAAGATCTTACGCGCGGATCCTGAATACGCGGAAGCCGCCATCCTCGGAGAAGAAGTCTTTTCGAAAAGCGATGCGGCCTTTTTACCCCTTGTGACTGGCACGATCAAAGCCTTGGGGGGCAATCCGGTCAATGTCAATAAGATCCCGGAATGGGGCTTTCAACTGAGCCGCATCCGGCAGGCAATTCTCGGCAACCGCATCACAGAAGCCCAAAACCAGATCTTCGACATTTTGAGTGAAACAGAGCATATCGAACTCGTTTGTTATTACCATCTCCTGACCACCAACCGGCTGAGTGACCGGAACACGCTGATCACTCTTGCCAAGGTGTACCATTCCAGGTGGCCGGAATGCGTACAGATCGCCATCGTGCTGGCAAACGCCCTGATGGATTCTGGCGATACCGACGAAGCGGTCAAATTGCTGCACTATTGCGCATCCAGTGACCCGATCGGCCAGGTTCCGGTCCGTCTATGGGGAGCCAACTTCCCGTATCGCCCCCTGTACCCCAAAGAACTCAAGATCCAGTTTGACCTGCCTATCCCGGCTGAAGTCGCCGGGAAATTGGGGCTGAACCAGTTGGCAGGTGGCCCGCCAGTCGGTGACGCGCATTACGCGGGGCAGCCAATCAAGACGGATGTAACCGCTTTTGACGGCTACAGCGTTCTTCCAACCCCCAACGAGCTTTACCCGGAGCATCCGAAGATCAAGGAAGCGCCAAAAAAGCAAAAGACACCCTTTATCGTCGAGGTGGAGGAAAAATTCAAGAAGGTTGCCAACGATATTCAGCAACCCGCATTGACCCATAAAGACGAGCGCTACCCTGCCCATGTCATACTCAGCATGCGGACCGGGCTGAAGCAGGTTTATGGCGAACAGGCTCAAAACCTTATTGTTGAGCAAATGAAAAAACTTGGCAAGGCTGTCGAAGCCAATGCTGGCTGGACTTCAGTGGTCTTTCTGCCGGACGATCTGACCATCTGCGGCAAGTACAACATTACGCCGGTCGATACACTGGATCCCTGGAAGATCAAATTGGCGCTGGTCGATCTGGACAAAGCGCTCGAAAAGACCGGTGAACGGATCGGCAGCGTTTTGATCGTAGGCGGAGACGGTGTCGTTCCTTTCCACAAGCTGCCCAACCCGACAGATGATTCTGACACAACCGTTCCTTCCGACAGCCCGTACGCAGCCCTCGATACCAATTACTTTATATCTGATTGGGCAGTGGGCAGGCTGCCGGGCGAAAACGGCGCCGATCCTTCTTTGATTCTCTCACAACTAAAGAATCTGATCGATTACCACGGCGCAGACGCCGGTAAACCTTCTCTGTTTGAGACGATTCTCAGGCTCCTGCTGTTTTGGAGCCAGTCGATGACGAATTCCTTCACAAATATCGGCTACACCGCCTCGGTTTGGCGCAGGTCATCGCTGGCGGCTTTCCGGCCGGTTGGCGAGGGGAAGAATTTATACCTTTCACCGAGAGGGAATTCACCCAGTTTTGATGTGAAGAAACTCGCGGAAGCTCAAATAGGATACTTTAACGTACACGGGGTTGAAGATGGCAGCGACTGGTACGGGCAAAAAGATTCGACGGACAACCTCCCGGGACCTGATTTCCCTGTTGCGCTGACCCCCGCTGAAATCAGCAAAGTGACAACCATTCCACGGATCGTGTATAGCGAAGCCTGTTACGGAGGGCACATATTTGGTCGGACCGAGGATCAGTCCATCGCGTTGACCATGCTCGGAAAGGGCGTGCTGGCGATGGTTGGCTCTACCACGATCTCGTATGGTTCGGTGAACACACCATTGATTGGCGCCGACCTGATGGGATACCTCATTCTCAAGCATCTGAACGAAGGGCTGACCATCGGCGCGTCGATGTTAAAAGCCAAGATCGAATTTGTCCGTGAGATGAACCGCCGCCAGGGATACCTGGATGGTGAAGATCAGAAAACCTTGATCTCCTTCGTGCTTTATGGCGATCCGCTGGTGGCGTATGATCCCTCCCGGGCAGCCCGCAAGGTCACCCCGCGCGAGTTGAACCACCCGGTTATCAAAACCATTTCTGATTCTATGTCGCTGGATGAACAGAATGACGAAATCGCGCCCAAGATGATCAAACATGCCAAGAGCCTGGTGAAGGATTATCTGCCGGGTATCGAAAACGCTGAGATCCGTGTCAGAAACCAAAAGTACAACCAGCCGTCAATAGCCGGTAGCCCGGTCTCGAAGATCGGCACCGCAACGCACTCCGGCCGGGTGGTCGTCAGCTTCAGCAAACAGGTTACACAGGCGGAAAAGGTGCACCGGCAGTACGCCAGGGTGACGCTGGATAAGCAGGGCAAGATGGTGAAGCTGTCCGTTTCAAGATAGCTCCCGGATGAATACTTAAGCCGCGGCGATAGGGGACCGCGGCTTTTTTATTTGCGGCAGATTTTTAGAATATAATTCAGAAACTACGAAATCAGGAAGAACAGGCAGGTTTACGATGTCAGGTAAAATGACAGGTTCCGAGATCAGGCAATCATTTATTGATTATTTCCGCAGCCAGGGGCACACCTTTGTACCGTCCTCTCCGCTGGTGCCGGGTGGCGATCAAACGCTGCTTTTCACAAATGCCGGCATGGTGCAGTTTAAGGATGTTTTCCTTGGCATCGACAAGCGTCCGTACACGAGGGCAGTCAATTCCCAAAAATGCATGCGTGTAGCCGGAAAACATAACGATCTGGACGATGTTGGGCGGGATGATTCGCATCACACCTTCTTCGAGATGCTGGGGAACTGGTCATTCGGGGATTATTACAAGAAAGAAGCGATCTCATGGGCATGGGACCTGTTGACCAATGTGTGGGAGGTCGACCCTGCCAAATTGTATGTCACTGTTTTCAAAGACGAGCAGGGCCAAATAGCGACCGATGAAGAAGCAGCGGACATATGGAAGGCGCAAAAGAACCTGGACCCGGCGCATATCCTGTATTTTGGTCGCAAGGACAACTTCTGGGAAATGGCCGATGTCGGACCTTGCGGACCTGATAGCGAAATTCACATCGACCGGGGTCCGGATTTCTGCAACAAGCAGGACGTTCCCGGGCATATCTGCCGGGTAAATGGGGATTGCGCGCGCTACCTCGAGATCTGGAACCTTGTTTTTATCCAGTACAACCGGATCAACCAGACCACGTTTGAGCCGCTGCCTGCCAAACATGTGGATACCGGGATGGGTTTTGATCGCATCGTGGCGATCCTGCAGGGCGTCCGTTCGAACTACCAGACTGATCTTTTCACTCCCTTAATGGAGAAATTGCGGGATCTTTCCGGCATCAGCCTGGAAGGGATGTACCAGAATTACACGCCGTTCCGTGTTATCGCCGACCATAGCCGGGCGGCTGCTTTCCTGATCGCGGACGGGGTCGTTCCGGGAAACACCGGCAGGAATTATGTCTGTCGCATGATCATCCGGCGTGCGGCGCGCTTCGGTTCAAAGATCGGGCTGCATCAGCCTTTCCTGGCAAAAGTGGCTGAAGTGGTCATTGATAACTATGGCGATGCCTACCCCGAACTGGTGAAGAACCGAAAAACCATTCTGGAAAACCTCACCCGTGAAGAACGTCGCTTTCAACGCACAGTGGAGGAGGGGGTTTCTCACCTGGATGAATTACTGGACGAGTTGAAGAATAACGGCCGCCATGTGCTGGATGGCGAGAAAGCGTTTGAGCTTTACGCCACGCACGGATTGCCTTTGGAGATCACGCGCGATATCGTCCGTGAATCAGAATTGGAAGTTGACGAACCGGGATTCATGGTCGCCATGGAAGAACACAAGATCCAATCTGGGGCGGGGAAGAGCTTCGGAGCGCTCGGCGGCGAACAGGTGGAACAATACCGGCAGGCATTCGAGCAACTGGTAGCGAAGAATGAGATCAGCCGCGCCGGTGTCGAATACAATCCGTATGAATGGTTGAGGTTGAACACCAGGATTGTTGGGTTATTTAGCGAAGGCGAAGAACTCGATTCAGCGATCGCGGGAGTTCCAGTCGAAGTTATCGTACCGAAAACGGGCTTTTACATCGAATCCGGTGGCCAGGTGAGCGACACTGGCGTAATTCGCAGTGAAAGCGGGGACTGGGAGATTGAGGTCGAGGATGTACGAAGACCAGCCGCCGGGATCATCATTCACATCGGAATGGTGCGCAAAGGCGAGGTTAAGCGAGGGGACACGGCGATCCTGGAAGTTGACCGGGTGCGCAGAATGAACGTGATGCGCAATCACACCGCCACTCACCTGTTGCACGCGCAGCTGCACAAGGTTATAGGTGAACACGCCCGCCAGGCAGGCTCGCTGGTCGCGCCTGATCGGCTCAGGTTTGATTTTACTCATCCGGATGCGCTCACCCAGGAACAGCTGGATATGATCGAAGCCGGGGTCAACCATGAAATTCTGGCTGTGCATCCGCTCACCATTAAGGAAAAATCTCTTCAAACCGCGATGGCAGAGGGGGCAATGGCGCTCTTTGGCGAGAAATACGGAGAAACCGTGCGCACAGTCACCATCGATGCCGATGACCAGGTGTCTTACGAGCTTTGCGGCGGAACGCATGTAGAAAACACCGGTGAGATCGGTTCATTCATCATTCTGAGCGAAGGCAGCGCTGCCGCGGGAATCCGCAGGATCGAAGCGGTCACCGGTTGGCAGGCATACGAGGTCACCCGCATACGCAACAGGATCTTAAGGCGGGCTGCCAGGTCATTCAACAGCTCAGTAGACGAACTGGTTGTTAAAGTGGAGAATCTTCAGCAGGAAAACGAATCCCTGCGGAGCGAGTTGACAAAAGCTATGCAGGTCCGGTTTAGAACCCAGTTCCTTGAAAAATTAGGCGCATTGAAAGAAATCTCCGGGATTCCCTTCCTGGCTGTTGAGCTGGACGGTGCCGATGCGGATACACTCCGCCAATTGACCGATATCTTCAGGCAGAAGTATCAAAGCGGGATCGTGGCGATCGGTTCGGTGACCAATGACAGGCCGATGATCATGTGCGCGGTGACCGATGACCTGGTAAAACGCGGGTTGAACGCCGGGGAACTCGTGCGGCAGGCGGCCGAGTTGATCAGCGGGAGCGGCGGCGGCAGGCCCACGCTGGCGCAAGCCGGCGGCAAAGATGCATCAAAACTGCCCGAAGCACTGGATAGAATCCAGCTACTCATCCACCAAAAGGTCGGTTAACTTTCTTAAAAACAAATCGGCTCCCATTTTAGAGGGAGCCGATATTCAATTCAAACAGGGTTCATTCCTGGTCGGGGATCCAACAGCATAAAACCAGGTCTTTAGCAGCTTTTACCTCATCCAGCCGGCTGATGGGGGTGTTGTGCGGCGCTTCCCTGAGCAATTCCGGTGAAACGCGCGCTTCCTCAGCGATTTTTACCAGCGCGTCGGCGAAGGCATCCAGTGTTTGCTTGCTTTCAGACTCGGTGGGTTCGATCATCAGCGCTTCATGCACGATGAGAGGGAAGTAATTTGTGGGCGGGTGGAAGTTGTAATCCATCAAGCGCTTGGCGACATCCAGGGCATGGATATCCGGGACGTCCGGCCAGTTGCCTTCGACCACAAATTCATGCATGCAGGTTCGCTCATACGGGAGGTGATAATACTCGCGCACCCGCGAAAGGAGGTAATTGGCATTCAGGACCGCGTATTCTGCGATCTTGCGTAAGCCCTCCGGTCCGTGCATGCGGATGTACGTGTATGCGCGAACGAGCACGCCAAACTGGCCGTAGAAGGATTTAACCCGGCCGATGGTTTTCGCTGGGGTAACGAATCCGTAAAGCGGCGCTATTTCTTCCGTTGCTGGTTCTATAATGCCGATGATCGGTGATGGCAGGAAATCTGCCAGTTTGGCGCATACACCAACCGGACCCGAACCCGGACCTCCGCCCCCATGGGGGGTGGAAAAGGTCTTGTGCAGGTTGAAGTGCATGATGTCGAAGCCCAGGTCACCCGGTCTGGCGATCCCCAGGAGGGCGTTCAGATTCGCACCGTCTCCATAGACCAGCCCGCCGGCTTTGTGAACGATTTCGATCACCTCAATGACGTTCTCATCGAAAAGTCCAAGTGTATTCGGGTTGGTCAGCATCAGCCCAGCGACCGTGTCATCAACCAGGCTTTTAAGCACGTCCAGGTCGACATTTCCGCGGGCGTCTGAGGGGACATGCACAACTTCAAACCCGGTCATTGAGGATGTAGCGGGGTTGGTGCCGTGCGCTGAATCCGGAATCAGGATGCGCGTTCGCTTCGTGTCTGAGCGCGAGCGGTGATAGGCGCGGATGATCATCACACCGACCAGTTCGCCCTGCGCGCCAGCCGAAGGCTGCAGGGTAACAGCGGCGAACCCGCTGATTTCCTTCAGATGTTCCTGCAGGTTGTACATCAACGCCAGGTTGCCCTGAACTGTCTCGATCGGCTGCAGGGGATGCGTGAATGTAAAACCAGGCAGCCGGGCGGTCGCTTCATTGATCTTTGGGTTGTATTTCATCGTACAGGAACCGAGTGGATACAAGCCTTTATCAATGTTGTAGTTCAATGTGGAAAGATGGGTGAAGTGCCGGATTACATCCACTTCCGCAAGCTCCGGCATCGGCAAATCCTGCCGCATGAATTCTTTCGGCAGGGCGGATTCGGGTACATCCGGGGCGGGATACCTGAACCCAATTCTGCCTGGTGAGGAGAGCTCATAAATGGTAGGCTCAGTCATCGCTGACCTCCTTGAGGGCTTGAACAAAGTCGTCAATCTCCTCCCTGGAGTTCATTTCTGTGACCGCCACGAGCATATGGTTTTTAAGCTCCGGGTATTCCTTTCTCAGGTCATACCCGCCTAGAAAACCCAGGTCGAGCAGATCATAGTTCAGCGTGGCCACATCTTTTGGGCACTTGACCATGAATTCATTGAAGAATGGCTCTGCGCCGATCACTTCAAAACCGGGCAGTTTCGCGATCTCTTTAGCTGCGTAATGCGCTTTGTGGTAGCAGAGACCGGCCACCTGTTTGAGACCGTTTTTGCCAAGCAGGCTCATGTGAATGGTGGTTGCCAGGGCGATCAACCCCTGGTTGGAACAGATATTTGAGGTAGCTTTTTCGCGTCGGATGTGCTGCTCGCGGGCGGTGAGTGTAAGCACATATCCACGGCGTCCCTGCGCGTCGGTTGTTTCTCCCACCAGGCGGCCGGACATCTTCCGGACGTATTCTTTGCGCGTGGCAAAGAAGCCGAGATACGGTCCTCCGAACGACATCGGAATTCCGAGCGGCTGTCCTTCGCCCACGACAATGTCCGCGTCGATCTCACCCGGGGGTGTCAAGAGTCCGAGGGCAATTGGATTGACAACGACAGCCACCAGGGCGCCCTGTTCATGGGCGGTTTTCACCAGGTTGCGGAAATCGAAGATCCGTCCAAGAAAATCGGGGTATTGCACGACAACCAGCGCCGTTTCTTGGTCAATCAGCTTCAGCAGGTTATCGGGGTGGCTTAAGGCGGATTCACCCTTGCCGGCGGTTTCAATATGGATATCTTCATATCCGCACAGGTAGGAGCACAGCACTTCGCGGTATTGCGGGTGGACTGCGGAAGACAGGACGATCTTCGGGCGTTTGCCTCTGAAGTGGTGATATGCCATCACACCGGCTTCAGCCGTCGCCGTAGCGCCATCGTAATGGGACGCGTTGGTCACTTCCATTCCGGTCAGGTTGGCAATGAGTGTTTGGAATTCAAATATCGCCTGCAGCGTTCCCTGTGAGATTTCCGGCTGGTAGGGCGTATACGCCGTGTAGAATTCGCCCCTGCGCAGCAGAGAATCCACCGCGGCAGGGACGTAGTGATTGTACACACCGGCACCCAGGAAGCACGCCAGTTCCCCTGCCTGTTCGTTGGCAGCGGCGTACTCCTTCAACTCCTCAAGCACCTCCATCTCGGTTACACCGGGTGGAATGGCCAGCCTGGAGAAGCGGTGTTTAAGCGGTACATCGTTGAAAAGGTCGGAGATTTGCTTCACTCCGATGCTTTTCAACATCTCGGATGTTTCAGCCTCAGTATGAGGAATGTACATTAATGACCTCGGGTTTCGCAAAATGCCTTATATGCCTCGGCATCCATCAAGGAATCCAGTTCTGCCGGATCGGATAACTCGAACTTCAGCATCCAGGCTGCGCCGAATGGGTCTGTGTTGATCACTTCGGGCATATTCGCCAGTTCCTCGTTGATCTCAGTTACCCTGCCAGCAACAGGTGTTTTAACGTCCGCTGCCGCTTTCACAGATTCGATGGTTGCCACGATCGAATTTTTATCCAGCGTGTCGCCGACACCAACCGCGATTTCACAAAAGACCACATCTGAGAGTTGGTCCTGGGCGTAATCCGTCACTCCTAATGTCGCGATCTTACCTTCGAGCAACAGCCATTCATCTGAACTCGTGTACTTTAAATTCTGTGGGGTTTGCATTTTGCCTCCTGAAATAGTTGGGATTTCTTGTTTGTTTGTGGTATCTCGTTGATTGATTTACATCCTTTTGTGCTTATCATTCTACGGATGCAAGCGAAAAATGTCAAGAACGGCGGATCAACCCTGCTGGCAAGAAGCGCTTCAACAGCTCCTTGCTTCCTGCCAAGAACGCGATGAATCCCAGCGCCCGGATGACCGTTGCCGTGATCAAGCCGACCTGGATGGAAAACGTGTCAGCGAGGAATGTCCCAAGCAATGGCGCGCCGATGGTGGCCATAAATTGCATCATTTGCGCGAAGGAAACAAAAATTGCGCTGTATTCGATGGGCACCTTTTTCATCAATTCGTCAAAGAACACCAGGTCAAGGCCAGCCTGGAATATTCCGGCAATACCTGCAAAAATGGCAATGTGCCAGGGCACCAACGTGAGAGAAACCATCAACGGGTAAAAAGAAAAGCCGAGCGTGGTCCATAAAAGCACTGACCGGGTTCCCTTGCTTCTGGATTGACGGGTCCAGAACAAGTAGCCGATCACAAGAATGGCGGTTTGTGACATATTGATGATCGAGATCCAACCATCTGATATTTTTGCCACTCTCACCAGGTAAAGCGGGATCAGCGGGGCGGAAAGTTGAATGCCGGTCATATAGATAAATCGTTTAAGTATGAACCTTACGAACGGTTTTTCAGCCCATACGAGGGTTTTAAATTCCAAAAATTGCTTTTTGAGATTGCGGCTGTATTCGAGCGGTGGGGGTGTAACAGGCTCTAAAACGATATGCGAGGAGTAGTAATAGCTTATCAGCCCGCCGATTGATAGACCGATGAACATCAACTGGTAATTCAATGGAAACATGACCCGATCCAGTATTTGGCCGATACCGAGCACAACGAGGGTAGTGGTAAGTCCCATCGTCGACCAGCGCCGGGTCATTAATTCAAAACGGCGTGACGGACCGGCTACCGCGTTCATCACCACCGAAAAAGCGATCGCCACCAGCGATTGCGGTATGGTCGCTATCGCCCATATCAGCAGGATGGAATTCACCAGCGTGGATTCTGGTAAGAGAAAGGAAACCACACCGGTCAGGGCATAACTGGCGATGACCAAAAGGCGGGCGATGCTGAACCATTTCACCAGGTTCGTCTGGCGTTGAAGAAACCTTCCGAGGGGAATCGCCAGCAAGAGCCCCGTGAAAGCCGGCATGGAACTCAATAATCCGACCTGGAATGAGGTGGCATTCAGATGGGTGAGGTACACCGGCAGAAACGGCGCGGCGGCATTGGCCAGACCGACCCCGATCGCGTCGATCTGCACATTACGAAAATTGCGCTTGTCCTGCGGGGATAGTGCCTTGGGTATGAGAGGGGTTGTTTCCGCGACTTCCTGCGGATTCTTGATCGCTGTCATCTATTCAACGAATTATACCAACGAGTTATGATGACTTTTGTGATAAGGTGATCGAATCATCGAGTATAATCCTGAAAGAAAGGAGATAGCAGAAAGTAAAAATTACTGGAAAGAAAAGCGCATGGACCAGAGAAGGATCTGGTTGACGAGGATGAGGGTTCTTTACTGCGAAGTAGAGCTAACCGAAAACATCGGGAAAATCGAAAGATCAGCGGATGCCCTCCAGGAAGTGATTTCCTGTCCTTTCCAAAAATGAAGAATAATTAAATAAACAAATATCAATGGATTTGTAAAGAAATCCAGGCTATGACGCAGGAGGTTAAAATGTGCGGTATTGTTGGATATATCGGTGACAAGAACGCGACACCGATCATTATGAATGGTTTGAAAAAACTGGAATACCGTGGATACGACTCGGCCGGGATCGCCGTCTTATCACATGGAAAAATCGAAGTGCAGCGAAACGCCGGAAAACTAAGCAACCTGGAGGCTCATTTGCTCGAGGAGCCGCTGGCAGGAAACGTTGGCATTGGGCATACCCGCTGGGCCACCCATGGCGAACCAAGCGCGCGCAACGCCCATCCGCACGTAGGGAGTACGGGCGAGGTGGTGGTGGTTCACAACGGAATCGTTGAGAATTTCATCGAGTTAAAGGAAGAACTGGTTGCCGAGGGAGTGGTCTTTAATTCCGACACGGACACAGAAACGATCGTGCACCTGGTTGAGAAGTATCTTGCGGTCACAAATGACCTCGAAAAAGCAGTCCGGAAGACTTTTAACCGGCTGAAGGGTGCGCATGGAATTGTCGTTTTCTATGTAAAAGAACCGGACAAGATCATCGCTGCGCGCATCGGTAACGCCGGCGGTGTTGTGATCGGGTTAGGCGAAGGCGAGAATTTTATCGCCTCAGACATTCCGGCGATCCTGGAGCATACACGGAGATTGATCTTTCTCGAATCAAGGCAAATGGCCGTGGTGACCCGGTCAGGCGTCAAAATTACAACCATCGATGGAAATCCTGTTCACGCCCAGGTATCTTCAGTTACCTGGGATCCTGTTTCGGCCGAAAAGGGCGAGTACCGGCATTTCATGCAGAAAGAGATCCATGAACAGGTCCGGTCGCTGACAGATACTCTGGCAGGCAGGGTTGACTTTGAGGATGGTACAATACGCCTTCCACAACTGAACCTGACCGAAGAGAAGGCCAGGGCGATCAAGAAAATCGTCTTAACCGCGTGCGGCACCGCCTCAAACGCGGGAATGGTCGGCCGGATCCTCATCGAAAGGATCTCCAGAATTCCCGCCGCCCTCGAGATCGCCTCGGAATTCCGTTATTCTGAGCCATTGATCGATGCAGATACGGTCATTCTTGCGATCAGCCAATCAGGTGAAACTGCCGATACGCTGGCAGCGATGGAAGAGGCGCGGAAGCGCGGCGCGACCACCTGGTCGATCGTCAATGCCATTGGTTCACAGGCGATGCGCATCGCGGACGGATATATCTCAATGCAGACCGGACCGGAAATCGGGGTAGCCTCAACCAAGGCATTCACTGCACCCCTGGTCGACCTGTACATGCTGGCAGTGCTCCTGGGAGACCTGCGCGGGACGATAAAACATGATGAAAGACAGCGATTTGTGGAGGATCTGCGGCTGGTTCCGGAACTCGCCGGGAAATGCCTGGATCGTGAAGATGAAGTAGAGGAGGTTGCGCACCTGCTGAAGGACTCCAGTGACATGCTTTACCTGGGCAGAGGAATCAATATGCCCATCGCGTATGAAGGCGCATTAAAACTAAAAGAGATTTCCTATATGCACGCCGAGGCATATCCAGCAGGCGAAATGAAACACGGTCCGATCGCATTGATCGACAAAAATATGCCCGTACTGGCGATCGCCACCCGTGACCCATGGTACGAGAAGATGATTTCGCAGATCGAACAGGCGAAGGCGAGGGGGGGTGTCGTGATCGCCGTTGCTACGGAAGGTGATCAACGCGTTGCCGAGCTGGTTGACCGCGTACTCTGGGTTCCAGAATCGCCGTGGATGCTCAGCCCGGTGATCAACGTGATCCCGTTGCAGATCCTGGCGTATCATATCGCGTCGATGCGAGGTCTGGACGTAGATCAGCCGCGCAACCTGGCAAAATCGGTGACAGTCGAGTAATTAATATCTGGAATTAGAAGAATCGCCTGTTATCAGGCGATTTTTTGTTGGATGGCAGCACGGAGTGCGTTAACAATTCCTTGAGAGAGATCCATGTCAGGAAGTAGGGCGTTGAGATAGTCGTTAAATAGCCTGATATCCGCTCCTTCCGCGCTTGCCTGCCAGCGCAATACAAAGCCGCTTTTTTCCAGCTCTGGCGTAAGATCGGCCAGGAACGCCGCGGAAGAGCCTTTATGTGTAAAACCGAGCAGAAACTGGGCGGCAATTTCGCCGCACAACATTTCCATCTCGATTTCAGTTTTGAGAGACCTGATTAAATGGTTGGAGATTACACGCAATAATATCCCGGATAATAAGGATGGAACAGGTTTCGCCAGCATAAAGACCCTGGCGGGTCTGCCTGCGCCGTCTTGATAGGGGTCAGGGGATACTACGATCACACCGGCGCTGAGCATTTTACGAATGTGATAATGAATAGCCGCCTTGGTAAAGCTCAGCGCAAAACTGAGCTGGTCAACTGTCGCTATCGAGTGTGTTTCGAGGTAGGAAACGATCCTGGCGCTGGTATCCATCGTGTTTTACTTAATTAGTAAAAAGAAATTTATACTAATTATAGCTTGACAAACAAATAAGTCAAGTACATAATAAGATATACCCCGATAAGGAGGTAATCATGGAAAATGAAATCAACAAACCAGGGATCGAGATTCCTGCGGATATTCGGCGGCAAGTGACCATCACAACACTGGACCGGATCTACAACTGGGGCAGGAGCAATTCTCTTTGGCCGATGATGTTCGGTTTGGCGTGCTGCGCCATCGAGATGATTTGCACCGCGGCCAGCCGCTACGATTTCTCACGGTTTGGCATGGAGGTCATGCGTCCAAGCCCGCGCCAGGCTGATGTCATGATCGTGGCAGGAACTGTGACCAAAAAGATGCTTCCGCAAATCGTGCGTCTATATAACCAGATGTCTGTACCGAAATACGTGGTAGCTATGGGTTCCTGCGCTTCGGGCGGCGGACCCTTCAAAGAAGGTTACTCGGTGGTGCCTGGAATTGATACATACATTCCGGTGGACGTGTATATCACCGGGTGTCCGCCGACTCCCCAGGCTTTGATCAATGGGTTGATAACACTTCAAAAGAAGGTGGAAAAGGAACAGATCTCCGAATCGCGCTGGTATGGCAAGCAGCCGATCCAGGATGTTCCGATTCCCGTGTTGGGCCCGGATATCTTTGATCCCCGTAAAGTCGAAGTGATTCGCGAGGAGACACACAAACCTGAAATCCCGGAAACAATTCTTGCCTCCGACGAAGGAGGGGCAGCATGACGGACCTTTCACGCACCCCAACCATTTACGAAGACTTGATCACACGATTTCCAGAGAAAGTCACGCCGGAAACCCGGAGTGGATATTCCGGCGTGATAGTCGACCCATCCGCTTTGTTGGATGTTGTCTCGTTTTTACGCGATCAGGCGGGGTTTGATTACTTATCATCCATCACCGCTGTGGATGATTTTCCAGAAAATCAATTTGAGGTCATATTCCATTTATTTAAAACGACAGGTGGAAGAGGAATTGAGTTTAAAGTATTCACCGGTCGCGAAAGCCCCTCGATCCCAAGCGTGGTTGCCCTCTACCCAGGCGCGGATTTTCAGGAACGCGAAGTTTTTGACATGTTCGGGATTACATTTGACGGACATTACGATCTGCGGCGGCTTCTGTTGTGGGAAGGTTTTGCTGGTCATCCGCTGCGCAAGGATTGGAAAGAACCTTTATACGAAGAGGACATAAAACCCTTCAAATCTCGCTGGCCGGAGGGTCAAGGCTATCGCAAGGAGCTCACCAACCCGTACGGGGACAATGTTAATTATCCCCGAGAGTTCGATCCCGAGGGGTTCGAGTCTGATAACGACGAAAGGTTGTACCAGAGCCTGGTCTCCGAGGTGCACGAAGCAGCCGGGAAGATGCAAACTGACCACCTGATCGTCAACCTGGGACCGCAGCACCCGTCTACGCATGGGGTTTTCCGCATGGTGGCGATGCTTGAGGGAGAAACCGTACTGGCGCTCAAGCCCGTGTTGGGCTACATGCACCGCAACCACGAAAAAATCGGCGAGCGCAACACCTACCTGCAGAACATGCCCTACACGGACCGCCTGGATTACCTGGCTTCGATGAGCAATAACTTCAGTTACGCGCTGGCTATTGAAAAACTGATGGGGATTCAACCGCCTGAAAGAGCAGAGTACCTGCGGGTGATGATGGCTGAGTTGACGCGCATCGCCAGCCATACCATGTCGATCGGGTTTCTCCTCAATGACCTGGGTGCATTCTTCACCCCGGCACTGTACGCGCTGGAAGAACGTGAGTTGATCCTGGATGTGTTCGAATCTGTCGCCGGATCGCGCATGATGTGCAATTACTTCCGCTTTGGCGGGGTGGTGCGGGATATTACCGAAAACGACTTCGCGATGATCAAAGAACTTGTGCTCAACAGGCTTCCGCGCAAGATCGATGAGTTGGACAGGTACCTGACCGACAACGAGATCGTGCGAACCAGGTGCGAAAATGTTGGCGTCCTTACCGCGGAAGAAGCGATTGCTTATTCAGCCGCTGGTCCAATCCTGAGGGCTTCGGGCGTCCCGTATGATATTCGCCGGGCAGACCCATACAGCATTTACGACCGCTTCGATTTCGATGTCTGTTACCGGATGCATGGTGATGTGTTTGACCGGTACCTGGTCCGGCTGGATGAGATCAGGCAGAGCCTAAAGATCCTCAAGCAGGTAATCCAGCAAATCCCCTCTGAAGGACCGATTGTGACCGGCAAGGTGCAGTACACCACCAAGGTTCCACCCGGTGAAGCTTACAGCCGGGTTGAGGGACCGCGCGGTGAGCTGGGATTTTACGTTGTATCTGATGGTAAACCCAACCCGAAACGCTACCACGTCCGCGCCCCGTCGATGATCAACCTGACCAGCCTCGCGAAGATGTGCGTGGGAGGGAAGGTGGCTGACGCTGTCACCATTCTCGGGGCAGTAGATATCGTTCTCGGTGAAGTTGACCGGTAGGCAGGAGGCGCCATGAACGGATTTGGAATCATCAAGGGTATGCTTGTCACCCTCAAACATTTTTTTGCCACGTATTGGGCTGACCGGACGCGGAAAGCCAGGGAGCGCAGGGGGACCGTCGAGGCGGATGGATTGTTCACGGTTCAATATCCCGAAGAATCTGTCGCAATCCCCGAGGAACTGCGAGTCATCCCGTTCTTAATTTACACCTTGAATGATGAGGGCGAAAGGAAATACCGCTGCACCGCTTGCGGCATATGCTCGAAAGTCTGCCCGACACAATGTATTTGGATCACGCGAAAAAAAGACGCGGAAACCGGAAAACCAGTGCCGGAGTCGGCTGAATTCTACATCGATATCGACAAATGCATGAATTGCGGTTCCTGCGCCGAGTTCTGCCCATTTGACGCGATTAAAATGGACCATGATTACGAAATCTCAAGCTACGAGCGGGACCTAGCCCACATCTATGACAAAGAAAAACTCGGCAAACCCCTGGAATACTATGCTACAATTCGACCTGCAAATTACGCGCTTGAGGAAGCCGCAAGGGCAGCCAAGAAGCAGCCGGTTGAGTGAGATATGCTTAACGCAGATACTGAACTTCTATTTCCCATCCGTGTGATACCTTTGCTGAGAGACCTGCGCGGCGGGGAATGGAATCAACTGATCGACCATTTATCGTCTCCGCAGGCCCAGGAAGATGAATTGTGTGCCTTTACGCTCATGATGGTCCGGTTGGGGGGCTGCAACGGGTGTAATGCCGATTCTTTTCGGGCGATGAAGGGGTGCACGCATTGCGCGAAATTGACCATCCGGCGGTACAAAGGATCTGATAGCGACCTTATCGAGTTATATAACAACGCCCGCAAAGACCTGGTGGAGATTGAAACACACATATAAAGTCAGTTATCTAAGGGAATCAAGAATTCGGGAACTGATCAACCTGCTTCGATTCATGGACGAAGCATTTAAGTTCAGGATACCTGAAAAGAGAGTCAAATAATTTATTAAGAGTTTTTCACCTGCGCAGCAGGTGTGAGAAATGGATGAGACTGTGGAACAAAAAATCGTTAGCGTAAGGTTCTCAAAAGTCGGCAAGCTTTATAATTTTGATGCTTCCAAGATCGAGAACGTTCAAAAAGGCGATGTAGTGGTCGTGGAAACCAGCCGGGGCTGGCAGCTGGGTGAGGTGGTTACCCTCACCAGTGCATCCGAACACCCGGTGGAAGGTTCGTGGAAACCGATCGACCGTATCGCTACACCCGTTGACCTGATCCAAAGACAATCCTGGCAAAACAAAGAACCGGAAGTGGTTGAGAAGTGTAAAACCCGGGCATCGGAACTCCGGCTCTCGGGAATCAAGATCGTGGTTGCAGAATACAGCTACGATGGAACGCGCCTGACGATTTTCTTCAGTTCCGATTCAGAAGATAAAGCCGAGCTCAAGAGCTTGCGATCTGATATGCAAAAGATGTTCGCGCCTGCCCAGGTGGAGCTCAGGCAGATCGGACCGAGGGACGTGGCCAAGATCATGGGAGGAATAGGCGCTTGCGGGTTGGAATGCCGCTGTTGTACCTGTTTCATCACAGAATTCAGCTCGATTTCGATAAAAATGGCCAAAGAACAGGGGATATCACTCACCCCAACCGAGATCACCGGTATGTGCGGTCGGTTGAGGTGCTGCCTGATCTACGAATACGAAAATTACGTGGAAGCCAGGAAAACACTTCCCAAGAAGAATAAACGTGTGATGACCCCGGATGGAGAAGGCAAGGTGATCGATGTTTTCCCGATTCGCGGAGTGCTGCTGGTCGAGATTCCTGAAATTGGAAAACGCGAGTTCGCTGCCGAAGACCTGCAGGTGCTGGAAGAAAAAGAGGTCATTGCCCGGGCTGCCACCACATTTGTTGCCAAACAGACCGGTAATGGGGGACAGGGGCGACCGAAAAAGTAGACCGTGATGGATATCACCCGAAATGAGGGTTGGATTGGTACAAAAAAGATCCTGGTCATCCTGGCTCATCCGGATGATCCGGAATTTTTTTGCGGTGCTGCCATCGCCCGCTGGGTGGACCTTGGTCACGAAGTCGACTACCTCCTGCTCACAACCGGGCAGCGAGGTTCGCCCAACCCGGCTGATTCTCTCGCCATGGTCGCAGCGCGGCGCAAGGCAGAGCAGCTTCGGGCGGCGGCGTTATTGGGCGTAAACGATGTCCAATTCCTCGACTACCTCGATGGGGACCTTGTTCCAGACCTGGCATTACGGCAGGAGGTCGTCACCCGCATCCGCCTCTTAAAGCCGGATATCGTGGTCAGCTGTGACCCTCAGAACCAGTTTCCGGCTCACGGTCGGATCAACCACCCGGATCACCGGGCTGCGGGCCAGGTAGTGGTCGACGCGGTATTTCCTGCCGCCGGCAACCCGAGTTACCTGATCGCCGGAAATACCGCCGGCATCAACAATCCGCACCAGGTGGAGGAGGTGTGGCTGGCGTTGACCAGCCAACCCAACACTGCGCTAGTGCTCACCGACTACCTGGATCGGAAATTATCCGCCATAATCGCGCACCAGTCTCAAATTCACGTCCCTCAAGAGGAATTGCGCGCGATGCATCTCTCACGGTTTGAACAGATACCACAAAGCAGCGAACCGGAGTACCTGGAGAAATTTCTGCGGATTAAATTCATCTAATCATCATAATAAACAGATTATATAACCCAGTAATTACTGAAAATCACCAGTTGCAGAAAAGATATGGGTTTGATATAATGGAATCATCTGAATAATCAGGTGATTAGACGAAATGTTACAAGGCTCATCTGACAATTTATCGGATTTTCTCACCTACCTTGCAGGTATTCCAGAGAGTGGTGATCAAAGAATACCCCCGTTGGCGGAATTAAGTAAAACACTGGGCGTAAGTGTAGCTACCTTACGCGAGCAATTGATGGCCGCGAAGCTTCTCGGCATTGTCGAAGTAAAACCGAAAAGCGGAATTCGCAAGAAATCCTTTGATATTTCGAGCATTCTCAAAAACAGCCTGACGTATGCCATTGGGGCGAATTCCTGCTCGTTTCATCTTTTCTCCGATCTACGCAAGCATCTTGAAGGCGCCTATTTTCTTGAAGCCGTGCAGTTGTTGACAGGGGAGGATCTCGACGAGCTTTCTACCCTGGTCGCCGAGGGCAAGGCGAAGATCAATTCGTATCCCGGGCAAAATCCTGTCGCGGAGCATCGCAAATTCCACCTGCTCATCTACAAACGACTCAACAATGAGTATTTAAACGGTATTTTGGAATCTTATTGGGAATTTTACCGTCTGGCAGGGTTCGAAATCTCCCCTGACCATACGTACATCGACCGGATCTGGCAATACCATGCCGCAATTCTTGAAAACCTCCGGTCCAAAAAATTCAATGAAGCATTGGTATTGTTGAAGGAGCATATGGAACTCATCAACCAGCGGGAAAAGGTGATTCCAAGATTATCTTTTGAATAAAACCAAAGCTTATGGAGCCCATTCATAAATGACAAACCCCGAAATGATCGAAAATGATTTTTGCATTACCTTCAGCACGGTCAACGGATCTGGCAGTGCCACCGCCAATATCACCCTGATGCGTTCTCTCTTCCGGATGGGCATCCCGGTGACGGGTAAAAACATTTTTCCATCCAATATCCAGGGTCAACCGACCTGGTTTACCTTGCGATTAAGCAAAAAAGGATACCTGGCCCGGGTGCAGGAGGATGACATCGTGGTTGCGATGAATCCAACGACCATCGCTGAGGATATTGCCTGCCTGGTCCCTAAGGGGGTTTTGCTCATCCCGGAGGATTTCACGTATACGAACAATCGCGATGACATTATTGTGTACACAATGCCGGTACGCAAGCTGGTAAAAGAAGCAGAGACTCCGCCGGCGTTGAGGGATTACATCGCCAACATGGTTTATGTGGGAGTGCTGGTTTCTTTGCTCAAAATTGAGATCAACCTGGTGCACGAAGCATTAAATTACCATTTTAAAGGGAATGAAAAAGCCGTTGAAAGAAATTTCTCGGTGGTCAAGTCCGCCTTTGAATGGGCAGAAAAAAACCTGGAGAAAAAAGATCGGTTTACGGTTGCGCGTATGAACGGCACCGACGGGTACATCATGACGGACGGAAATACAGCCGCAGCCCTGGGTTCAATTTATGGGGGCGTACAATTCCTCGCCTGGTATCCCATCACGCCTGCCACCAGCCTGGCTGAGACGCTGCACGATTATCTGCCCGAACTCAGGACAGACCCGGAAACAGGCAAGGATACCTACGCCATCGTGCAGGCAGAGGATGAGCTCGCGGCCATTGGCATGGCGATAGGCGCTGGGTGGGGCGGATTGCGGGCGATGACTTCAACGTCAGGTCCGGGTTTATCCCTGATGACGGAATATGTCGGGTTGGCTTACTACGCTGAAGTGCCCATCGTGATATGGGATGTGCAGCGGGTAGGCCCGAGTACCGGCATGCCCACGCGAACCTCGCAGGGCGACCTGACCATGGTCAATTCCATGAGCCACGGCGACACGCAGATGCTAATATTAATTCCGGGGACGGTGCAGGAGTGTTTTGAGTTCGGCTGGAAGTCGTTTGACATCGCGGAGCGCTTCCAGACACCCGTCATTGTGCTTTCTGACCTCGATTTTGGGATGAACCAGTGGATGACAAAGAAATTTGAATACCCGGACCGCCCGATGGATCGCGGAAAAGTATTGTGGGAGGCGGACCTGGATGCGCTGTTACAACGAACAGACGGTGATTGGGGGAGGTACAAAGATATTGATGGTGACGCAATCCCTTATCGAACACTTCCAGGCAACCAGCACCCCAGGAGCGGTCATTTCGTGCGGGGCACGAGCCATGATGAGTACGCTGCCTATTCGGAAGATGGTAATGTATGGGTGAGAAATTTCGAACGTATCGCGCGTAAGCTTGAAAACGCGCGCGAATCGCTACCGGAACCGATCTTGACTTTGCATGAAGGCGCAGAAATCGGGATCATTGGTTCAGGTTCGGTGGATCCTGCGATCATCGAAGCCCGCGACATGTTGAAAGAGCGGGGATTATCCACAGATTATTTGCGCATCAGGGGGGTTCCATTTTCAAAGGAAGTAAAAAAGTTTATAGATGCGCATAGTATTACATATGTGGTTGAAATCAACCGCGATGGACAGCTTTTTCAGCTCCTGACAAATGATTATCCCGAGTCCGCTTATAAGCTGCGCAAAGTCGCGTACATGGATGGGCTGCCGCTCACCGCGAAATTTATACGCAACAAGATCCAGGCAAAATAGGATTGATCATGACAACTATAAGTACTTCACCCTTACAATCGACCAACCTGGTTGGGCTAACAAAATCAGATTATCGAGGCGCGCCTTCAACCCTTTGCCAGGGATGCGGCCACAACGGCATCGCAGCGCAGATCGCGGCCGCGTGTTACGAAATGAACCTGGTACCCGAAAAGGTTGTCAAGTTCAGCGGTATTGGCTGTTCGAGCAAGAGTCCCACCTATTTCCTTGGTCGGTCATTTGCGTTCAACGGGCTGCATGGACGGATGCCTTCACTCGCGCTCGGCGCGCTGTTCGCTGACCACACGCTGGAAGCGATCGGTGTGAGCGGTGATGGTGACACCGCCAGCATCGGTTACGGGCAATTCAAGCACCTTGTGCGCAGAAATGTTCCGATCGTGTATATCGTCGAAAACAATGGCGTGTATGGGCTGACAAAGGGTCAATTCTCTGCCACAGCAGAAAAAGGATTGTCATTGAAACACCAGGGGACAAACCCCTTCCTGCCCGTGGATATCGCGCTGGAAGCGCTGGTCTCCAACGCGACTTTTGTTGCCAGGTCTTTCGCCGGCGACCCGAAACAGGTAAAGGAACTGATCAAGGCCGCCATTGCCCACCAGGGGATCGCGGTGATCGATATCATCAGCCCCTGCGTGACGTTTCATAACCATGAAAACTCGTTCCATTCCTATTCGTTTGGAAAAACCCACGAAGAACCGCTTCACGAAATTTCGCTCGTCCTGGCGCGTGATGAAATTACCATTGAGGATTTTGAACGGGGAGAGACTCGTGAAGTCACCATGTTTGATGGCAGCAAAGTAATGCTGAAAAAACTGGAAAATGAATATAACCCGACAGACAAGTGGCAGGCGTTAAAAACCCTGGAGGAAGCGGCCAGGAATAACTGGCTGCTGACAGGTCTAATTTACATAGAAACCGGCGTACCGACGATTTTTGACAAATACAATCTGCCAGAAACACCATTGAACCGCCTCACACCTGATAAGCTTCGCCCATCCAGGGAATCTTTGGATCACATCAACAAGTCCATGTTTTAATTGTTCAAGAATGATTATAGTTCAAATTTCCTTCTGGTAGGTCCGGTGGACCTTGGAAAATTTCACCCCAAGGGTTTCCATGTCGGACTTGCTGCGGAAGTTGCGCTCGTCCACCTGGATAATTTCCGCTTTTTTCGATCCGGCTTTTTGGGTGACTTTGTCCAATTCCGAGTATAAAAGGACATTTCCGCCCAATCCCTGGTATTCGGGCATGATGCCAACACCGTTCAGGTCGAGTACCTTTGGATATTTCTTCTCAAGCAACAGAAAAAGCCATCCAAGCGGGAAAATCTTGCCATTCGCGCGTTTGATCGCCCGGCTGATATTGGGGTAGCCAATTACGAAACCGGCAATCACGTCTTTGTATTTTATGAGCTTGATAAACCTTGGATCCGCGACGGCGATTATATTTCGTGCCAGCAAATCGAACTCGGCTGGTGTGGAAGGATAGAAGTTGGGATTGTGGGCGAACGCGCGGTGGTGAACCTGTTCGAGTTCAGGGATCCACGCCGCCATTTCTGATTTGTGCTTGAAATTTACGATCGAGAAATTTCCCCTCGCCAGCACCTTTTCTGCGATCTGATGAATCTTGGGGTCAGGATGCTGGTCAAGATAGCCGGAGAAATAATCGTGGCTTTTTGAATATCCGCAACCCTCGATAAGTGCTCCATAGTAGCTTTGGTTATATGGAATTCCGACCGCTGGCCATTGGTCGAACCCCTCAACCAGCAGACCGATCCCGCTCGAGCGCAGAAATCCACGCGGTCCGAAGATTCGATTTAAACCCCTGGCATTAGCCCATTCAAAAACTTTATCAAATAATAACTTCGCGACCTCAGGGTCATTCACGGATTCGAAGTAATAAAAGAAAGCGGTTTTCTCATTATGGTAATCGCAATAATTTTTATTGTGCAGAAC
>CAYYBP010000003.1:0-8700 GCA_964470275.1 uncultured Anaerolinea sp.
GATGGCGGACACAACTCAGATCGACCAGATACTCTTCAATCTTGCCACTAATGCCAGGGATGCCATGCCAAAAGGAGGCAGGCTGGTCATAGAAACAAGCCTTGCAGAACTGGATGAGGAGTTTGCCGGGCTCGTCCGCCGGGTGGGCTTTGCCCGCGAAGATGACCTGCACCGGGCGGTGGGTATCGGTGACCAGGCTCATAAACCGGTCAAAATCATGGAAGACGAGGTTGGCGCGCTTGTAGGTGGCGAAACGCCTGGCGAAGCCGATGGTGAGCGAGTAGGGTTCCAGGAAGACACCGCCCGCGACAGCCTGGCTGGGGGTCAGTTGACCATCCTGCCACTGCTGGCGGGTGCGTTCGTTGGCGAAGTGCACCAGTTTGTTCTTGAGATGGCGCCTCACCGTCCACAGTTCCTCATCTGGAATATTCACGACTTCGTTCCAGAAACCGGGTTCGTCGATGTGATCCATCCAGTCAGGGCCAAGGAAGGTCTCAAAAAGCACGCCCATGCGGCGGGCGAGCCAGGTTCGGGTATGCACACCGTTGGTGACGTAGCGGATAGGCACGTCCTCTTCCTTACGGTCCGGCCAGAGGAAATTCCACATACGGCGCGAGACGATACCGTGCAGCTCTGATACCGCGTTGGAGCGTTCAGAGAGCTTGAGCGCCAGCACGGGCATGACAAAGTTCTCGCCCCAGGGCTGCGCCTGCCTGCCTAGTTCAATGAAATGATCGCGCGTGAGACCGAGTTCCGGCCAGACATTGCCAAAGTATTTATCGATCAGCCAGAGCGGGAATTGATCATTCCCGGCGGGAACGGGGGTGTGGGTGGTGAACACATTGCTGATCTTCACCCGGTCCCAGGCGTCCTGGAAAGGCATTCCCTCGTGGACAAATTCGAGGATGCGTTCGATCGCCAGGAACGCCGAGTGACCTTCGTTCATATGCCAGACTGAGGGCTCGTAACCCAGCAGGCGCAGCGCCCGGACGCCGCCCATTCCGAGCAGGATTTCCTGCGAGATGCGGATCTCAAGGTCATTGCTGTAGAGACGTTCGGTCAGCAGTCGGTCGGAGGGCGAGTTGGACTCGACGTTGGAATCGAGCAGGTACAAATGCACCCTGCCCACCATCAGCTCCCACACGCGCGCATGCACTTCGCGGCCGGGCAGGTCAACGCAAACGGTCAACGGGCGGCGGTTTTCGTCAAGCAGGGAGATCAGGGGCAGCGACTTGTAATCGATGAGGGCGTTGCGGGTTTCCTGCCAGCCATCCTCGGTGAGGTGCTGGACGAAGTAACCCTTGTCATACACGAAGCCCACGCCAACCAGCGGCAGCCCGAGGTCGGAAGATTCTTTGAGGTGGTCGCCGGAGAGAATACCGAGACCGCCGGCGTACACCGGCAGGGATTCGTGCAGGCCGAACTCAAACGAGAAGTAGGCGATGGTTTTATCCAGTTGTTGGGGATAGGTCTTGTGGAACCAGGTGTCCTGCGATGAGAGGTAGGCGTCCATGCGGGCGAGGACCCGGTCATAGTGTTCGAGGTAAGCCGGGTTGCCGACAGCCGCGTTGAGGCGGGTGCGTTCTACTTTCTGTAGAAAGGCGACCGGGTTATGGTTGAGCAGGTCCCACAGCAGCGGGTCAACGAACTGGAAAAGGCGCTGACCGTCGGGGTTCCAGACCCACCACAAGTTTTGGGCTACCCTGGCAAGCCCTTCGATGCGGCGCGGCAGGTTGAACGTGTTCGGATATTCGCGGATTATCTTGGTCGGCATACACACTCGCTTGATCTAGGTTGATTGGCACATTTCACCCATGGTCGTTAATTGGATTATGCAACTTAACGATAAAGGGAAATGAGCCGGGAAAATTATACCAGATTGTGGAACTGGCTAATCACGATGAGCCAAAACGACTTAAATAATGCAGCTTTCCTCGGGAATTTGGAGAGGGTGCAGCATCGCGAAGTGCGCTGAGCCCCTAACGGAATAAGTAGGGGCGATTCATGAATCGCCCCTACGGAATGATGGAACAGAGCACGGCAACGAGAAGCCCCTACACGATGTTGAAAAGGTCGCGACTGCAACCCTAACGGAATAAATATAATGGGCGATTCATGAATCGCCCCTCCGAAACAATTGGTGGTTAGAACTCGGTCGGGATCTTGCCGAGGACGGTGAAGAGGGGGGTGAGACCCTTGACCAGCCCCATGGCTTTGAGCATGTTGCCCTTGAACTTGAGCTCGCCGCCCATGATGGCGCTGGTGGGGTCGAGCTGACCCTTGAAGACCTTCTCGAAGGTCTTATAGTCGCCGGAGATGGAGAATTCGGTTTTCACGACGGCGGGATCCGCCAGTTTGAAGGTCTTGAGATTGCCCTTGTCGGTTTCGAAGACCAGGGTCTTTTCCTTGCCGTCGGGGCATTTCTCTGCGGTCATGGCGATGGACAGCGTGGCGCTGTCGGTCGCTGCCGGAGTGACGCTGGTGCGCAATACCTTTTCGGTCGCCGTTACCCATTCAGGACTGAGAAACTTCAGTGATGCCATTGTATTTCCTCCTTTTTCGCTGCCCGCGGTCACACCGAGGGGAACAGCTTTTTGAAAATTTGTGGTGCGTATTTTGCTACCATTGTACTGGAGATGCCGTTTTCTCTGCAAATCTCCTCATACACGTCAACGCTGGTGCGGCGGACGCGCTGCTGGGTGGCGGTGTCCAATCCCCACAGACCGAATCGCTGGGTCCAGCCGCGCTCCCATTCGAAATTATCCACCAGCGACCAGTGGAAATATCCCTTGAGGCGCCAGTTGAAGTTGGCGGCGCGCCACACCTGGTGCAGGTGTTCAATGAGGTAGCGCGGCCGTAGCGTATCCGGTTCATCTTCGACGCCGTTCTCGGTGACGATGATGGGCAGGTTGTAGCGGTGCGCCCATTTGAGCCCGTCCCACATCCCTGCAGGCACATTGGCGATGAATCCGGTCGGGCTGATCTCGGCGTCCTTCGGGTAGCTGCGGTCGCTGAAGAGCGAGCCGGGTTCGAGCAGGTTGAACGAGACCAGGTCGCGAGAGTAATAGTTCAACCCGATGAAATCCTGCGTACCGGCAGTGCCGGGTAGGGTCTTCTTTTTCAGCACCAGGTTCAACCTGCCGATTGCCAGGCAGTCATTGAACGCGCGGTTGAATATCTGGTCCAGCGCGCGGATGGGCAGACGATCGAGCAGGTTCCAGGAATGGGCGGGAGCAAAGCTGCGGTAGTTGGTGGCGATGCCAGCCTGCGCTTCGGCCTGCAGCTCGTGGATGACGCGGTAAGCGGCGGCATGACCGAGGATGAGATTCTCGATCACCACGGCGGCCAGACCCAGGTCAGACTTACCTGGAGGGAATGCGCCTTCGACATAGCCGCTGAGAGCGTACACGTTGGGTTCGTTGATCGTGACCCACAGGTTGACGTAATCCTTGAGAGCGGCAACCACGCGCCTGGTGAAGCGGGCGAACAAGGCGGGGGTTTCGGGGTTCTCCCATGCGCCGATCGCCGATAGCCAGAGCGGGTCGGAAAAGTGATGGAGGGTGACCATGGGGGTCATGTTGTGGTTAACCATCCACCTGACCATTTCCTGGTAGCGCTGCAGGGCGTCTTCATCCCAGCGGTTTTCTTCGGGCTGAATACGGCTCCATTCCACCGACAGGCGGTGGGCGTTCTGGCCGCTCTCAAGCGCGCGCACCAGGTCTTCCTGCCAGCGCCCGCCCCACCAATCACAGGCCAGGCCGGATTTCTGATCGTTGATGATCCTGCCGGGGGACTTCTCCCATTCAGACCAGTTGTTGTTGGTGTTATTACCCTCCACCTGGTGGGCGGCGGTGGCGGTTCCCCAAAGAAAACCGCGCGGAAAATGAAAAGTGGCTTCTGGCATGGGCAGCTCCTGCAAACGAAATCCTGATGTGACAATTATAGCCGAACAAAAAGCCCCGGGAGACCGGGGCTGAAAGGTTAAGCGGCGGGTTACATGCCAGCCATGTAGGCGATGCTGAGGGTGCCCGGGCCGACGTGGCAGCCCACGACCGGGCTGACATAGCTGAGGATGGCTTCATCGGCGTGCAGCCGTTCGGTGGTGGATTGCAGCAGGGCGCGGGCTTTTTCTTCCGCGAGGGCGTGGAAGACCGAGATGCGCACCGGTTTTCTGCCGGCAATGTCGGCTTCGACCAGCTGCACCATGGCTTCAAGCGCCTTGCTGATCGACCTGACGCTCTTGACGGCTTCGATCTTGCCGTCGCGGATCTCGAGGATGGGTTTGATATCCAGGGCGGTGCCCAGGAAACGCCTTGCGCCCCCAATTCTCCCGCCGGCGTGAAGGTACTTGAGGGTATTGACAACGAAATAAACGCCGATATGCTTGTAAGCTTCAAGCGCGATCTGCTTGCATTCCTCGAGCGAAGCCCCGTCGCGGGCGGCGCGGGCGGCGGTCAATACCTGGAAGCTGAGCGCCATGGATACCAGGCGGGTGTCGATGGCGTCGATGGGGGCGCCGGGAAAGAGTTTCATCGCCTGAACGACGGAGTCATAGGTACCGGAGATCCCCAGGCTGATGGGCAAGGTCAGAACGGAATGACCCCGAGATAACAACTTCTCATAGACGCTGGAAAAATCGTTGACGGTCGCCTGGCTGGTAGTGGGCAGGGTGGAACTGGTCTGCAGGCGGGCGTAGAATTCGTCCGGCTGAATATCAACGCCGTCACGGTAGTTTACGCCATCCCAGTTTAATGACAAAGGTACAACGACAACACCAAGTTCATCAACATATTGCTGGGGTAGGTACGCGGTAGAATCGGTGACGATCACAACTTTATTCATGCCCTGCTCCTTAAGCCTGTGTTTTCTTATTGATATAGTATACATATTGTACCCTGTGCGGGCATGGGTAATAGGTCATAATCCATGCCGGCAGTCGAGCCCGCCCCTTGATTACTGGAAAGGGAATGGGTAAACTAAGCCTGATGATAAAAAGATGGTTTGGATCGAGAATCACCACTTCGCGCCTGCTGCTCAGTTTTCTGGTGCTGGCCGCGGCGTTGACCGGTTGTTTTAACAGGGACCCGCTCCTGGGCAAATGGCAGGAGCCGGACTCGGGAGTGATGATGGAGTTGATGGAGGACGGGACGCTGGTGATGAGCCTGGGGAATTCCAGTTTCAGCATGAAATACACGGTCGAGGATCCCGACAAGATCACGCTGATCGCCAGCAGTGACAGCAATATCCCCGATACGGTCATGACCTACAAGTTGGAAGACGACAGGTTGATCCTCACCCTGGATGGCGTTGCTACGGTTTTTACCCGCGTAGATTAACCGGTGAGCGGGAAGCACGGGGGTATTATTCATCGTTGAATTTGAGTTCAATTGGTTGTAAAATAAGACTTGCGTTGTCTGATTAATTATTTGGGAACCTATTTTTACTGGTGAGCGTCTTAAGGAGGATCTGGAAGGAGATGCATTATGCGTAAAAATAAATTATTCAGTATCCTGATTGTGGTCACTATATTGGCAATGGCGTTGACCTCCTGCAACCTGCTCAATATGTTTGGTGAGAACCAGGCGGAGGATTTTTCGCAGATCGAGACAATGGCAGCGGCAACGATCTCTGCCATGATCACTCAATCAGCGTACGAGACCCTGGTGGCTCAATTGACCCAGGTGGTCGCGCCCACTGTGACCCCGCTGGCAACGAGCACGCTGATTCCCACCAGCACGCCCATCGCCACGTTCACCCCCATGCCCCCTCCCGTCACACCGGTACCCCCGACCGCGACTCCTGTCCCGATCCCCTGCAATGGCGCAACCTATCTCGCGGATGTCACCATCCCCGACTGGAGCACGTTAAACGCGGGTGAGAGTTTTGTGAAAACATGGCAGGTGAAGAACGTCGGCACATGCAACTGGACAACGGATTATAAGATCTTCTTTTCCAGCGGCACCCAGATGGACGCCCCTTCGGCTGTGGCATTCCCGAAGACAGTCAAACCCGGAGAGACGGTGAACCTGTCTGTATCCATGGTCGCGCCCTCCAACACGGGCAGCTTTACCGGCAGCTGGATGCTAAAATCCGGCGACGGCAAGGTCTTCGGGGTGGGCAGTACGTTTGATGTCCCACTGACAGTCAATATCAAGGTCGATAAACTACCGGCGCCAAAGGACCCTGACACCGTGTATGACTTTGTCAAGAATTACTGCTCCGCGTCGTGGCGCACGAATGGCGGCGACATTGGATGCCCGAGCGGGAAGATCGACACCTCGAAAGGCTCGATCACCCGGTCTTACACACCAGTCATCGCCGGCGGGTACAAGGACGATGAGGGCGGGCTCTTCACGGTTCCGGCCAAGGGCGGCGACGGGTTCATCATGGGCACGTTCCCCAAGATCACCATTAAGAATGGTGACCGGTTTAGAGCGCTGCTGGTCTGCGGGGATGGGGCCAAGAACTGCTCGGTCACGTATGAACTGCAGTACACCGAGGTTGGCGGCTCTTCCGGCGGTACGCTGGGCAGCTGGGATGTGACCTACTCGGATTCTGAGCGGGTGGATGTGGACCTGTCCTCCCTCAAGGGCAAGACCATCCAGCTGATCCTGAAGGTCATCAGCAAGGGCGATTCCACCGATGATGTGGCAATCTGGATGGCGCCCAGGGTGACGAATCCGTAATCTGGCGGGGCAATCGATAAGCACGACGATTGCCCCTTTTCTTTTAATGGCAAGATTGCTATACTACTTAAACAGGTAATTTGGGTGTGGAGAGACAGTACAGGAGGTCAAAATGACAGCATCCCGACGCAAAACAGCAATCCGTTTTTCAATTCCATTGATCATGGCCATTGTGTTGGTCGCGGGCATTATTGGAAGCGGCGCCGCGGCGAGCGTGCCGACCATCACGATCGATTCAGTCGTGGCGGACACGAGCGTGACCATCAGCGGGACGAATTTCCCCGCCGGGCAGACATTCACGGTCCGCATGGGCCCGTACGGCAATAAGGGTCTGAACGGGACGGAAGCCGGCGTGCTGGTAACCACGACAGGGGATAAATTTACAGCGACCTTTACTATCCCAGCCGCGCTGGCAGGAAGCAGGATGATCGCCATCCGACTGGACAGCCCTGAGGGATATTTCTCGTACAACTGGTTCTGGAACGCCTCCAGCCAGGTGAAAGCCCCGGCTGAAGAATCAACCGCAACCCCGGCCGCACCTGCCTACACTGGTTATCCGACCTTTGGCATCACCGACGTGGAGAAGGGCGTGGCGGTGGGTGTGGAAACCCTGAACATGCCCGCCGGAAAGACCTTCAAGGTGACGATGGGCGCATACGGCACCAAGGGCGTGGGCGGGATCGAAGCGGGCACGCTTGATTCTGCCGCGGGTGGTGTGTTAAAAGCCACTTTTAGCATCCCTGCTGAATTGAAAGACATGGTGCGCATCGCGATCCGGATGGAGACCGAGGACGGATTCTTCGCGTACAACTGGTTCTGGAACAACTCGACCGGTTCGGCCGCCGCGGGCGGTGATGAAGAAGCCCCGGCATACACCGGCATCCCCACCTTCGGGATCGACGCGGTAGTGGCGGATACGAGCGTTACCCTCACCGGCGCGAACTTCCCGGCTGGCGAGACATTCACCGTGCTGATGGGCGCGTACGGGTCGAAGGGTGTCGGCGGGATCGAAGTCGGCAGCTATGACTCTGGCGCGGGCGGCGCGTTTACCAAGACCTTTTCCATACCGGCAGAGCTGGCGGGCAGCTACCGCATCGCCATCCGCCTGGAATCAGAAGGCGGTTACTACGCCTACAACTGGTTCTTCAACAATTCAACCGTTGAATAACTCGAGTTAGCTTTTCAAACAGCCCGCCTTCAGGCGGGCTGTTTTTGTCTATGCTTCAAGATCCCTGACCATGTAGAACTCCTGGCGGCTGAAACCGCGGCGGGCGTAATACTGGCGCGTTCCAATGGCGGCGATCACCGCCAGGTGAAGTTTGGCATGTTCGCGGGCAATGCGCGCTGCTTCTTCCAGCAGCTGGGTGCCGAGACCGATATGCTGGGCAGCCCCGTCGCGCTCAGCGCCAACCGGCAGAGATTGCCCGTAGACGTGCACCTCGCGGATGATGGCGGCGTTTTCCAGCTCGGGGATGGCAAGATCGGGCGCGCCCGGCAGGGGCAGCGAGAGGCGCAGGTAGCCGGCGATTCGGTCCTGGGGGGTGGTGTACGAGAGGAAGTGCTCTTCAGCGAGCGAGGGCGTGTAGCCGTAATCAGTCAGGATCAACGATTGTGGATCGACCTGCTGCCCCCTGACTTCGCGGCAGCGGATGCAGCGGCAGGCGGTGCCGCGTTTCTTCATTTCGTTTTGCACGTCCTGGCGCAGGCTGGTACGGCGGTTGCCTTCAACCACGTGGAAGGAGGGGATGTCGCGGATGATGCGGTTGACGCGGCAGTAAGGCGGGATGAGAGGTTTGATATCTGCAAGCAGGCTGACCAGCTGTTCGGTGGTGTAGGGGGTGTATTCACCGCGCTGCCAGTAGCGGTAGAGTTCAGCTGACTCGAGCAGCTGGGTGGGATAGATCTTGATCTCGTCGGGGGCGTAGCCGTCGGTCCACAGGCGGGCGAAATCCTGCGCGTCGGAATCGAGCGTGGCGCCCAGCAGGTTGGGCATCCAATGCAGCACGGTCTTGAA
>CAYYBP010000003.1:8724-44695 GCA_964470275.1 uncultured Anaerolinea sp.
GGTGGTGGCGCGCAGGGTGTCGGCGCTGGTATGGCCACGCTGGTTGAGCGCGAGAACGCGGTCATCCAGGCTCTGGGCGCCCATCTGCAGCTTGGTGACCCCCAGCCTTCTCAGCCAGACGATCTCGTCGCGGGTGATATCGTCCGGTCGGGTTTCGATCACCAACCCGACGTTGCGATGATCGGCGGTTTCGTTTTGTGTGTGAACAACACGGAGCTCGTCGAGGTCGACCGGCGCGCTTGTTGGCGGGGGTTCTGTGATGCTAGCGGGATCCGGAGGAGAATCAGTGGAATCCGCGTTCATGGCGTGAAAGCAGCGGCGGATGAACCATTCCTGGTAGGCGCGAGGGTAACAGCTCCAGCTGCCGCCGAGAACCAGCAGCTCGATCTTGTCGTTGGGGTGCCCGACGGCTTCGTATTCTTTCAGCCGTGAACTGACCTGGTCGTAAGGGTCAAAGCGGTTCTGGGCAGCGCGGGCGGCGCCGGGCTCATCCACCAGGTAGCTCTTGGGCATGCCGGGTTCGGTCGGGCAGAAGATACAATTCCCGGGGCAGGGGGAATTTCGGGTGAGGACAGTAACAGTGGTCACGCCCGAGAGGGTGCGCACCGGCTTCATGCGGATGCGGGTGAGAAACTCGTTGTCTTCCTGCCATTCACCGCGCGCGACCAGGTCGCGGTAAGCGGCGACCAGGGCGTGCTTGGGGATCAGGGAACCGTCAGTCATGGGGTTTGAACGCAGAGCGCGGTCAAGGCGGATGCCGGCGCGCACCTCTTCCAGAACGGTCCTGGCGTGTTCCAGTTGTTCGGGTGTGTATTGGCGGGCTTTACGCCAGTTTTCGATAAATTCGCTTCTTTTCATCAGATTGTATAATGGGGATATGTGCGACCAGGCGTTTCAAAAACTACTTGATATCAATAAGGAATTTTACCAGAGTTTCGGCCAGGCCTTCGCCCAAACGCGGCGGCGCATCCAACCGGGCGTGAGACGGGTGCTGGATGAATGGGTGCGCGACGGGGACTGGCTGGATATCGGCTGCGGCAGCGGGGCGCTCGCGCAGGCCTGGCGGCGTGCCGGGTTGAGCGGCACGTATACGGGGGTCGATTTCAGCACGCCGCTGCTGGCCGAGGCGGAGACACTGGCGCAGAAAGAACCCCCAGCGCCCAATCTGCGGGTGAGCTACCGGCAGGCGGACCTGGCAGCGGAGGACTGGACGGATGGATTAGAAAATGGCGCTTTCGACGGGGCGCTGGCGTTCGCGGTGCTGCACCACATCCCTTCGATGAGCTTCAGACAGGCGCTGCTCAGGCGCATCGCGCGGCTGCTCAAACATGGAGGGTTGTTCATCCATTCCGAGTGGCAGTTCCAGAACAGCCCGCGCCTGCTGGCCCGGGTACTACCCTGGCAGACGGCGGGGATCGATGAGCGCGAGCTCGAAGAGGGCGACCGGCTGCTGGACTGGCGCTACCAGGCGGGTGGAGCACAAGAAAAACCGGGGCTGCGTTACGTGCACCTCTTCAACCGCGAGGAACTGCAGGGTCTGGCGGACTCGAGAGGTTTTGAGATCCTCGAGGAATTCGAATCGGATGGCAGAGAGGGCAGGCTGGCGTTGTACCAGGTGTGGCGTTTGAAAAGCTGATTACTCAAGATCGGTTGAATCCATTGGGGCTGCGCCGCGGGGAGAGTTCTCTCCGCGGATGCGTTTTCTCACCTGGTAAAGATGATAATTCACCGCGCGGCGCGAGAGATCGAGCATGCTGGCGATCTCGGCGGTGCTGAATCCGCGCGAGGACAGCTCGAGCACCTGGCGCTGGCGGCGGGTGAGATCCGACCTGGAGAGGGTGCTGGATGGGCGGCCGCGCTGGAGGGCAGGCGCGATGATGACCGTGTTATTGACCTGGCAGGCGGTCAGTTTCGCGGCACGCGATTCGCGCAGCACTGACAGCGGGCGCATGCCGGCGTTGACCGCCGCGATGAGCTCCGCGGGAGTCAGGTCAACGGTGAGCTGGACGACAGTGGCGTCATCGGGCAGGAAGAGCAGGCGGGTCATGCGCGCCCCCGGCATAAGTGGATGCAGGTAACGACAGGCTTCATTCGATCACCAATAAACAGAACAATAGTTCTATTTATTGTACCAATAGTGCAAGGATTGTCAAGTACGGCTCAGAATGGTCCGAAGCCGATCAGGCTGCCGATCCACAGCAAAAGAATGATCAACGGGAAGACCACCAACCATAACTTGAGGGTAAAGCGCATCCATTTGCCATAGGTGACCGACGCCAGACCCAGGCTAATGAGCAGGATGGCATTGGTGGGATAAGCCAGGTTTGTAAAGCCGTCGCCGAAGCAGTAGGCGCTGACCGTGAGCTGGCGCGTCACGCCCAGCAGGTCCGCCAGCGGCAGCAGGATGGGCATCATCAACACGGCCTTGGCACCGGCTGACGCGACAAAGAACTCCACCAGCAGCGCCAACCCAAACATGATCAGCACCGCCGCGGTGGGGGAGGCGTTCTGCAGGCTCCCCGTGGCGCTGTGCAGGATGGTATCGAGGACCTTGCCGCTGGAGACGATGTGCTTGGTGCTGGCGGCCATCAGGATGAGGGGGATGCCGGGAGCCAGCCCGATGATGCCTTCCTTGAGGGCTTTGCCGATCATCTTGCCGCTGGTTCCGGAGATAATGCCGCTGACAAGCCCGCCGATGAAGAAAAGCAGCCCGACCAGCGGAAGGGAGTAGCTGGAGAGAAATGGGATGAACGGGCTGGCAACCAGCACGGCGATGATCAGAACGAGAAAGATGCCGAATGCCAGTGCCGCCCTGCCGATCGCGGGGTTGGACGCGCCCTGGGACAGGTCAAGGTGTTTGTAACCCGAGCGTTTTTCCTGGTCCTGGCGGTACAGCAGCGAGGCAGCCGGGTCGCGGTCGATCCGCCGTGCGTACGAAAGCAGGAACCACGCCAGTACCGCGAAAAAGAGGATGAAGACCGGGATGCGCAGCAGCGCGCCGGAGAAGAGGGGCAGACCGGCAAGCTTTTGCGCCACGCCAATCGTGAACGGGTTGGTGACCGCGGCGGAGAAACCGATGTTGGTTGCCAGCACGCTCATCCCCAGCCCCACCAGCGCGTCCCAGCCGAGCGAGTAGGAGAGGGCGATCATCAAGGGAACCAGGGGGATGATCTCCTCCAGGATGCCGAAGAAACCGCCCAGCAGCATGAAGAACAGTGAGATGATCAACAGCAGCAGGTAGCGCCTGGCGCGGAACCTGGTGACGATGGCAGAAAGAACAGCGGTGAGGATGCCGCTCTTTTCGAGCACAGCAAAGGCGCCGCTCACCAGTAGAATGAAGACGATGATGGTGATGATGATAAGGCTGTCTTCACCCCACAACACCTCGACCGGCGCGGTGAACCAGCGCCACACCGGGTAATCCGGGTGCTCGACCTGCTGGTAAGATGCCGGGTCGATCAGGGTGCGGCCATCAGATTCGTAGCGGGTGAATTCGCCCGCCGGGATGGTGCGCGTGAGGATGCCAGCCGCGATCATCAACACAAGTAAAATTACCGCGGATTGAATAAATGCCCTGGTACTGATCTGTGCGCCGGCTTTTTGTTCCATGATCGCCTCCAAGCAGATTGGTTAGCATAAGTGTAGGGTTACATGGCTCTCCTGTCAAACAATTTGCACATCCGGCGTTATGAAACGGCCGCGCTGCTGGTATGATTGGGGGTAATTAAAAAGCACATGACCGAAGCATTCGAAACCTCCATTACACTCAAAGGACGTGAGATCCCTTACAGGGTGGTTCATTCCCGGCGCGCCAGGCGCCTGCGCATCACCGTGGCAGATGCGAAGGTGACAGTCACCCTGCCGGTGGGGGTGAAGGCAGCCGAGGCGGAAAAAATGCTGCGGCAGCATTCAGACTGGCTGTTGAAGCAGCTGGAGCGCGCCCCAAGGCGTAAATCACAGGCTCACACCCTGCCCGAGGACGTGGTGTTGCTGCGCGGAGAAGCACGGCGCGTCGAAGTGGTTCAGGAAGCCGGGCGCAAGGCGCGCACCAGGGTGGACGAAACCGGAGACCGGCTCATCGTGAGGGTCCCCGCCGGTACGCGCGGTACACCCCGCCAGCTGGCGCTGGACTGGCTGAAACTGCAGGCGCGCGCGGCGATCGAAGCAGAAACCGCCCGCCAGGCGCAGCGTATGGGGCTGCGGTATCGATCCATATCCATCCGCGACCAGCGCACCCGCTGGGGCAGCTGTTCCTCCAAAGGGACGCTGTCTTTCAACTGGCGGTTGATCATGGCGCCGCCCACAGTGGTGACCTATGTCATCATCCACGAACTGGCGCACTTGCGCCAGCCGAACCACTCGAAATCCTTCTGGGAGATCGTCGCCGCGTATTACCCCGACTATAAACTGGCGCGATCATGGCTGCGCAAGAACGCCGCGGCTATGCGCCCGGCTGACATTGAACCTGGCAGGTGAAGGTATAATTAAGTACATGGATTTTCAACTTCACACCGATTTTCCCTGGCAATACGAAACACAATGGAACCAGTTGTTAAGCGATAGCTATTCACATGTGCCTTTCCTGCGCATGGATTACCTGAGCGACTGGTGGGCGACGCGCGGCGGCGGCGAGTGGCCGGATGACTCGCGGCTCGCCATCATCACCGCCAGCGAGGAAGGCAATCTGATCGGGATCGCGCCCTTCTTCGTAGTTCGGCAGGAAGGCGGCGCGCGGCTGCTCCTGTTGGGGAGCATCGAGATCAGCGATTTTCTGGATGTGATCTGCCGCGAGTCGGACGTGGAAAGGTTCTGTGGCGGACTGCTGGCGTTTCTGCGTTCAACCGCACTGATCGATCATGAGGAAGTGTATCTGCTCGACCTGTACAACATCCTGGACGGCTCGCCGACGATCAAAGCGCTGGAAACGGCGGCTGAAGATCAGGAATTTTATATTAAGGTGGAAAGGCTGCAGCATTCCCCCTACATTCCCCTGCCGGGAAATTGGGAAACCTACCTGGAAAACCTGGACAAGAAACAACGCCACGAAATCCGCCGCAAGATGCGGCGCGCCGAGGAAGGCGAAGTGATGGTGGGCGTGTATTTCACCAGCGAGGCCGCCAGGCTGGAAGACGACATGGAGGATTTCCTGGAGCTGATGGCGCAGGACGAGGAAAAAAGGGTCTTCCTCTCGCCGCTGATGCGCGACCAGATGAAATCCACCATGCGCTGCGCTTTCCAGGGTGGCTGCCTGCAGCTGGCTTTCCTGGAGGTGGGCGGGCAAAAGGCGGCGGCGTATCTCAATTTTGACTATCTCAACCGTATCTGGGTTTACAATTCCGGGCTTGACCGCAGCTATATGCAGTACTCGCCGGGTTGGGTGCTGCTTGGCCACCTCATCAAGTGGGCGAACGACAACGGCCGGGAGGAGTTTGATTTCATGCGCGGCGATGAGGATTACAAATACAAGTTTGGAGCGGTTGACCGCTTCGTGATTCGGGTGAAGATCGACCTGAAAGCGGATTGATCAAAAACCACGGGTAATCTTCACCCGTGGTTTTTATATTAATATCCCAGGCTTACATTTCCGTCGAGGTCCAGCGCGGGATCAAGCGGTAGAAGAAATCGACCATTTTGGCCAGGTCGGTAATGGAAATGCGTTCATTGATGCCGTGGATGCGGTCGAGGTCCTCCGGCTTGGCGGTGAGCGGTGTGAAGCGGTAGACCTGGGCTGAGACGGCGTAGAAGTGGCGTGAATCCGTGGCGCCGAGCATGGCGGTGGGGGCGCAGGTGACCCCGGGGAATAACTCGGCGGTGACACCCAGCAGGTGGCGGTAGGCCGGCGAATCGACCGGCGAGACGGGCGAGGGTTCCCAGGCGTTCTCGCGCAATGGTTCGTAAGTGACCCTTTCATCGTTGACCACCGATTTGACGCGGTCAATGACTTCGGCGACGGTCTCTCCCGGCAGGATCCTGAAATTTACCACAGCTTCCGCCAGTCCCGGCAGGACGTTATCCTTGACGCCGCTGTGGAAGATCGTGGGAGCGACGGTGGTGTGAATGGCGGCGGCTGTCTCAGAGGAGGCCGCCAGTTTACGCTCGATCAAACCGCCCAACAGCCAGGTGTTGGCGAAGGCGACCTTCAAAATGGGTGACGCCGCCGGCGTGAGAGCTTTGAACATCGGCATGGCTGCCTTCAGGCGGTATGGGAAGGGATTGGATTGCAGGCGGTCGATGGCGCGCGACAGGATGCCGATGGCAGTTTCGTGTTCGGGGGTGGACGAATGCCCGCCAGCGGCTTTCACAGTGAGTTTGAGTGAAAGGTAGCCCTTTTCCGTGATGCCGATGGGTGCGGTGAGGCCGGAAAATCCGGGTAATACCCCGTCCAGAACGGATGTGCCTTCGTCCAATACCGCCACAACGTGAATGCCCTTTTCCTTGAGATGGCTGACAATCTTGCGCGCGCCGAAGCCCAGCACTTCTTCGTCATGGCTGAACGCCAGGATGACGGTACGCTCGGGGCGGTACCCGCGCTCGAGCAGGGCTTCCACCGCCTCGAAGATGGAGATGAGCTGGCACTTGATATCCAACGCGCCGCGCCCCCAAATATAACCTTCGGCGATCTCACCGGAAAATGGCGGGTGAGTCCACTGGGAAAGCGTGTTCTCGTCAGCGGGCACCACGTCCTGATGCGCCATGAAGATCACCGGGTCGAGCGTGGGGTCGCTGCCCTGCCAGGTGTAGAGCAGGCTGTATTTATCCAGCAACTGCCGGGTGAGAGCGGCGTGAACGCGTGGGTAAGTGGCGGCCAGTTCATTGTGCAGGGCGTCAAAATTCTCCCAGATACTCTTTTCGGGGTCTTCGTAAGAGACCGTCTGGATCTGGATCACCTTTGACAGGTGCCTGGCCGGAACCGCTGGATCCAGCGCCAGTGGGGGCAGGTCGGATCGGAATTCAAGGGTTTCACCTGGCCGGGGACGGGAATACCTCAGCGTGCGGGCCACAACAATTGCAGCAGCCAGGACGATGAGCATAACAAGCACAATGATGACAGGTTCCATATTTTCCTCTTGGGTTTAGGTCTCTTCGCTGACAGACGCCGGGCGATGAAAATCCGGTCACCATTATTATAGTGTACGCTTTTCATTAGCGACCAATAAAAAGGGGAGTTAACAAAAGAAAACCCCGGATATATAACTCCGGGGTTGGTTTTAAGCAGGATGACGAAGGGTTAGAGCTTGATCTCTTCGCCGAGGATGAAGTTTTCAAGACCCTTGATCAGGGAATCGCGGTCCTTGAGCAACGAGGTCACCACATCCCCGATGGAAATGACGCCGACCACCTTGTCATCTTCGAGCACGGGCAGGTGACGGATGTGTTTATCGGACATTTGCGCCAGGCAGGTTTCATCAGATTGACCTGGTTTCACATAATACACCTTATCGGTCATCACCTTGCTGACCGGGGTGGATTCGGGGTTGCCTTTTAACACCCCGCGCCGGGCGTAATCGCGCTCCGAGAAAATCCCCTGAACGCAATCACCTTCCATCACCAGAACCGCGCCGATCTTTTTTTCGTCCATTAATTTGAGGGCGTCGATAATGGTGCTTTGCGGAGTTACGGAATAGACATTCTTACCTTTATTTTTTAGTATGGATGCGACTGTCGCCATTTGTACCTCCAGGTTTTATTTTTCGACAACTCTTACACTAATATTAGCCCAAACCGGGAGAATAATCAACACTCCAAGCTACGGTGTGCGGGCTATGGTCGAAACAGGTGAAGTTAAAATGATAACTCGATTGCCGCCGGATATCTGTATAATGATTTATACAGAAGTTATGAAGGAGGTGGAGCATGATACGCCCGGTCAAGTGGTGTGGTTTTTTATGTCTATTCACGATCCTGTTGACGGCATGCGGCGGAACACCCACGCCGGATTTCAACCAGGTCAATACATCTGTGGCGTTAACCGTGGCAGCTGCACAGGCAGCAGCTCCATCTCAGACCCCCGCTGCGACACAGGAAATCCCCGCTGCGCCCACCATCACAACCCAGCCGGCGCAAGCCCCGACCCTCCCGCCCCTACTGCCACGATCGATACCTGCTACCGGGCAGACTGGGTGCAGGACGTGACCATTCCTGATGGGAGTATCATCACGCCAGGCACCAAGTTCACCAAGACCTGGCGCATTCAGAATACGGGCAGCTGCACCTGGACGACAACTTACGCAATCGTGTTTGACGGCGGCTATTCCACCGGCGCCCCTCCTGTCACGCCACTCGCGAGCACTGTGCCCCCTGGCGGAACCGCGGACCTGTCGGTTGAGATCACCGCGCCCGCGAGCGAGGGCGAGTACACCTGGGAATTCAAGCTGCGCGGCGACACCGGCAGGATCTTTGGATTTGGTTCCGGCTACCTGTACCCGATCACGGCTGAGATCAAGGTCAAAGCTGCTCCGGTGGTGGTGGAAGAGGAAGAGACCTTGATCTATGACCTGGCTTCTGCTTACTGTACCGCGAGCTGGAAATCGATCTTTGGTCCTTTGTCCTGCCCGGGCGGAACCTCTGACAGCAACGGGTTCGTGGTGCGGGATGACAACCCCAAACTGCAGGATGGCGACAAATACAACGGATCGGCGTTGTTCACCCACCCCGCGTGGACGGATGACGGAGTTATCCGCGGCGACTACCCCGCGATACAAATCCACGATGATTATCACTTCAGGGCGATCCTGGGCTGCGGGTACGGCGGCAACGCCTGCGACGTGCGCTTCGCGTTGAGTTACAAGGCAGGCGCGGACCCGTGGGTGGAGCTGGGCTCATGGCTGGTCGATTATTCAGACGTCCCGCGCGAGATCGATCTCGACCTCTCCTTCCTGGATGGCAAGAACGTCCAGTTCGGGCTGGTGGTGGCAGCCCATGGCACCTCCGCCCAGGACTGGGCGCGCTGGGTTGCCCCCAGGGTGGTGATCCTCGAGTAGGGCAGCGCGGGTAAAAGGGGCACGGCCGCGGGCGTGACAGCCGGCGCCGGTTTTTCGGTTACAATTCTGACCATGATACGCAAATACAAATGGCTCCTGCTCGCTGGCTTCGCGTTGATCGGCGCCGCGGCAGCAGGATACCTTTTGATGGCGCGCACCATCCCGATGACGGTGGATGGTGTGACGACCACGATCAAAACCCGTGCCCTGACGGTACGCGGCGCGCTGAGGTCGGCCGGCTACCCGCCGCAGGAGGGCGACCTGGTCATCCCCGCAGCCGGCGAGTGGCTCTCGCGGGCGGCGTCCATCGAACTGGTGCACCCCCGCGAGGTGAGCATTGAGCTGGATCCCTCAGGCGAGGTTATCAAGGTGACCACCGCCAGCCTGACCCCAATGGAGATATTGAGTGAAGCTGAGCTTGAGCCGGCAGAAGAGGATCTCGTGCTGGTCAACGGGCAGCCGGCGGGGTTGAATGACTGGCTCGACGCGGGCATCGTCCTCGCGCTGCGCTATCGGCGCGCGGTGACGCTGGAGATTGATATCGATGGAGAGACCCGCACGCTGCGCTCTGCTGCAGACGACCTGGGCAGCGCGCTGGTGGATGCCGGGATCGAGATCATCAAGGGCGACCGGGTTTCGCTGGATCTGTCCACTCCACTGGAAGAAGGTCTTGTAGTGGAGATCCGCAAGGGACGCCCGTTTGAGATCATGGTCGACGGCGGAACGACCACCGGGTACAGCGCCGCGCTGACGACCGGAGAAGCGCTGGCGGACGCGGGCATCGCGCTGCAAGGCCTGGATTACAGCCAGCCGGCAGAAGAGGAACCCGCGCCTCAAGATGGGGTCATCCGGGTGGTTCGGGTGGTAGACATTGTGATGCTGGAGAAGGAAGAGACCCCGTTTGAGACGATCTACCAGGCGGATGAAACACTGGAGATCAACGACCGCCAGGTCACGCAGGAGGGCGTTAAGGGGGTCAGTGCAAAAAAAGTGGAAGTGCGCTACCAGGATGGCGAGGAGGTGTCCCGCGGAGTGGTTACTGAGGTGACCTTGAGCGAACCGCTCCCGCAGGTGATCAATTACGGCACCCGGTTGGTGTACCAGACAATCTATACTCCCAACGGACCTGTGACGTATTACCTGGCGGTGGAAGGAACAGCCACCTCGTATTCACCGTGCAACTCGGGCACAGGCGACACCTGCCACCCGTTGACGGCTTCTGGCGTGCCGGTGACGCGAGGGATTGTTGCCATGCACCGCGATTGGTACAACCTCTTCAAGGGCTACAATGTCTACGTGGAAGGATACGGCATCGGCACGGTGGCGGATATCGGCTATTACCCCTACGACGACAACTGGATCGACCTGGGCTACACAGACGCCGAGTATGTATCGTGGGGCAGCCCGGCGGTGACGATCTATTTCCTGCCGCCCGCGCCGCCAGATTTCACGGGGGTGCTGCCATAAAGCTGCCGGAATTGGATGTGCGCTCGCTTTTGAAACGCCATGGGCTGGATCCGCGCAAGGGGCTGGGGCAGAACTTCCTGGTGGACCACGACGCATTAAAGCGCATCGCCGCCAGCGCTGAGCTGACCGGCGCTGAAACCGTGCTGGAGATCGGCGCCGGGTTGGGAAGCCTGACGCGCCTGCTGGCGGTATCCGCCAGGTCGGTCAAAGCGGTTGAGATCGATGACAGGCTCGTGCCAATCCTGCGCGAGGTGGTCAGCCGGTTTGCGAACGTGGAGGTGATCCAGGGGGATATCTTGCAGCTTGACCCGCAGCAGATGATCGGCGCGCCAGGTTACGTGATCGTGGGAAATATCCCCTATTACATCACCTCGGCCATCACGCGCCACCTGCTCGAAAGCCCGTTAAAGCCATCGAGGATGGTGTTGACCATGCAAAAGGAGGTTGCTGAGCGCATCTGCGCTGAACCGGGCGACCTGTCGCTGCTGGCGTTGAGCGTGCAGGTGTTTGGGGAGCCGCGCATCACCACCACCATCCCGGCGGCGGCTTTCTACCCTGAGCCGGCGGTGGATTCCGCCACGCTGCGGGTTGACCTGTACCGGGAGCCTTTCTTCAACCCGGTCCAGCAAAAGGTCTTCTTCGACCTCATCCGGATGGGATTCGCACAAAAGCGCAAAATGCTGCGCAACACGTTGGCAGCCGGGATGCGCATTTCAAGCGATGATGCCGCTGGATTGCTACAATCCGCGGGGATCAACCCGGAACGGCGGGCGCAGACGCTCAACCTGGTGGAATGGAAAACGCTGGTGGACGTGGTCCAGCAGCGTGACGGGGGAAAGCGGTAAGCAGGGGTAATTTACTTCAGCGGCAAACGGTCAGCCGGGGTCAACGCGCGATAGCGGGTTAAAAGCCCCCACACTCGCAGGGCGGCTTCCGCCTGGATGGAAAAATTCATTTTTGAAGTTCCCCGCTGACGGTCGGCGAAGTAGATGGGAACTTCTTTGATCTTAAAACCCAATTTGGATGCCACATACGCCATCTCCACCTGGAAGATGTATCCGTTGGAGCGGATCTCATCCAGCGGCATGGCCGCCAGGGTCTCGCGCCGCCACAGCCGGTATCCGCCGGTGAGATCTTTCACCGGCATGCCCAGGATGGCGCGGGCGTAGATGTTGCCGAAACCCGAAAGCGCCTTGCGCCAGCGCGGCCAGTCGCGGTCGAGGCTGCCGCCAGGGACGTAGCGCGAACCCAGCACCAGGTCGCAATCCGTGATCGCGCTGGCAAATTCAACGATCTTTTCAGGTTCATGCGAGAAATCCGCGTCCATCTGCACGATGTAGCGGGTGTTGGTCTTGAGCAGCTGTTTGAATCCGGTGATGTAGGCTGTGCCAAGCCCGAGTTTTCCCGCGCGGTGCAGCACAGAAACCTGGTTGGGGTATTGCCGTGCGAGCCCATCCGCCAGGTCGCCGGTGCCATCGGGGCTGTTGTCGTCGATTACCAGGATGGTCAAACCCTCCAGCGGCAGCGATTGCAGCCTGGCGACCAGCAGAAGCAGGTTTTCGCGTTCATTGTAAGTGGGGATGACAATACCGATGCTCAAGTGATCTCCGGTGAGAGGTTCAATATGCAGCTATTCTACCAGTTTTGAGGAGGATAGAAGGCGTAATGGGTAGAACCGGGTGATTCGCGGAAGCCGCGCTAATGATGAACTTTTGAAGGCGGCACAGTTATCTGCATCATACCCGCCAGGTCTTCCGCGGCTTTTCGCAGCTCCAGCAGGAGGATGCCCAGTTTGGCTTCAGGGCCGGCGAGGACGGTGAGCACGGCTTCGGTTCCAACTGCGAGCAGGATGACATAGCCGTTGCTGCCGCGCGTGTAGAGCTGTTCGAGCGCGCCGAGACCCACTTCCTTGTTGATCTGTTCGCCGAGGGAGAGCATCGCGGCGGACATGGCGGAGACCCGGTCTTCACTGACGCTTTCGGGCAGGGAGGATGCCATGATCAGCCCGTCAAGGCTGACCACCGCGGCGGCGTTGATATCAGGCGCTTCCGCCTGGAGTTGTATCATTCGGTTGATGAGTGCCTGTTTTTCGATCTTTACCATACTTTTACCTCGGTGATTGACCCCTGGTCTGTGGCGCTAATTGTCACACAAGCGGCGATTCATGTCAAGAAATCACCCGACGGGGGATTTTGCCTGATCTTTGATGTTGCGGCGAGTGACCATCAGCTGGGAGAAGAGGATGGCGGCCAGGATGATGCCGCAGCCAACCATCTGGATCCAGTTCATGCGTTCCTGGAGAAACGCCACACCGGCGAGAGCGGCGAAAACTGCTTCCAGGCTCAGGAGCAGGGCGGCGTCGGAGGCGGGGGCTTTGCGCTGGCCGAGCGCCTGAAGGGTGAACCCGCCCGCAGCGGAAAACAACCCGGCGTATACGAGCGGCAGCCAGCTGGCTTTGAGGGCAGTTGTGGTCACCGGCTCGGTGTAGAGGCTGAAGACCAGGTGCAGGACGGCGCACACCAGGAATTGACCGGCTGAAAAGGCAAACACGTCCATTTTCTGCACCGCCATACCGACCACGATCACATGCAGCGCCCAGACGAGCGATCCACCCAGCACAAGCAGGTCGCCCGCGGCGGGATTCAGCTTCTCGCCGCCGGTGCTGAGCAGGTAAAAACCCACCATCGCCGCCGCGGCGGCGATCCAGGTGGTGGGGGAGGAAGGCTGGCGCCAGAAGAACGCCAGGAGCAAAGGCACGAGAACGACATACACCCCGGTAATGAATCCGGCGGATCCCGCCGAGGTGGTTTCGATGCCCGCCTGCTGCAGGGCGCTGGCAGCGAAAAGCACCACGCCCGCCAGCAGCACCCACAGCAAACGCCGGCCGCTGTGGAAAAGCGGTTTGATGACGAATGGCAGGATCACCAGACCGCCCATGAGAAAGCGCAGACCGTTGAACCCAAAAAATCCGAGATGAAAGGAGGAGAGACGCTGGGCGACAAAACCGACACCCCAAATCAGCGCCGCCAGCAGCAGGAGCAGGTCGGCGGAGAGCCTTTCACGCAGGTTGTCGCGATGCGGTTGGTTTGGCATATTCCAATGATTTTACTGGAGAATTAAGAAAGCAGCACCCGGAAAACACCGGGTGCTGCCTCGACTTACGGATTTACTTTCTGTGGCTGAACTGCTTGCTGGCGTTGCTCATGCGCCACTGTCGGCTGAGGTTGCCGAATTCAGTCGTGGCTTTCAGGTGAAGCCATTCACTGGTGAACTGGTCGGGGGCAATTGCCATCAATTTCTCGTGGACATCATTGAGCAGATCCTGGGTCACATCGCCCTTTGCAAGTTCGTCCTGCCAGCGCGCGAGATCTTCCTGCGCGAAGGGAACACCTGATATGAAATTGAGCAGCTTTTGTTTTTCGATCCGATTTTTTGCGGCCATTTTACCTCCTTGCCCGCAAACAAACACAGGCACTTCTATTGTACACGATATGGATGCGGTAAAAACGGGCGCGCAACCAAAATCAAATTTCTGCGTATTTATTAGTAGATCAAATACAGGAGATAACCATGAACACAGAACCGAAGAGATTGTACCGTTCCAGAGATGATCGAAAAATCGCGGGAATTTGCGCGGGTTTGGGTGAGTACTTCGGGATTGATCCCACCGTCGTCCGGCTGTTATTTGTGGTGGGCCTGATCTTTTGGGGCGGGACCCTGCTGGCGTACATCATCCTCGCCATCGTTATACCCGAAGCACCTTTATAAACCGGTCCGGGACCCCTGCGGTGTAAACCCGGGGTACTGGAAGGGACTGCTGCCATTCAAACGGGGGAAAGAAGGGCAGCAGTCCTTTTTTATTCGTAACGGAGGGCTTCCACCGGTTCCAGGTTGGCGGCGCGGTTAGCGGGGTAAAGACCGAAGAACAACCCGACGGCGGTGGAAAAGAGGGTGGCGAGCAGGACGGCGTCAAAACTGATCTGGGGGTTAAACGGCGTCCCGCTGGCAGCGGCGATTTTGCCAACGATGAAGGCGATCAGCCAGCCAAGGCCGATGCCGATCAATCCGCCGAACAGGCTGAGTAGCGAGGACTCGGTGAGGAACTGGATGAGGATGTCCTTCTTGCGCGCGCCGAGGGCTTTGCGCAGGCCGATCTCGCGCGTGCGTTCAGTGACCGACACCAGCATGATGTTCATGATGCCAATACCGCCCACCAGCAGAGAAATGCCGGCGATGCCGCCCAGGAAGATGGTGAGCACGCCGGTGATGGTCTTGGCGGTGGAGACGAAATCCTGCTGCGAAAAAATGGTAAAGTCGTCCTGGCCGATCTTGGTGCGGTGGCGCAGGCGCAGGATCTCGGCGATTTCATCGCTGGCCTGCTGAGTGAGATCCGCGGTGGAAGCCTGGACAAGGATCATGTCGACGCGGTTTTGACTGCGGCGGATGAGGCGCGCCTGGGCGGTGCTGAGCGGAATGATGATGAGGTCGTCCTGTGAACCAAAGGAGGAACCACCCTTGGACGCGAGGATGCCGGTCACCCTGAAGGGTTGACCTTCGATGCGCACGGTCTCTCCAACCAGCCCATCGCGGCGCCCAAACAGGCGGTCCGCCACATCCGGACCCAGCAGCGCAACTGAAGCCCTTCCCAGCAGCTGGTCCTCGGTGATGAAGTACCCCTCGGCGGCGGTGTAATTGCGCACCTGCTCATAAGATGGGGTGACGCCAAAGACGCTGGTGCGGGTGGATTCACCCGAAGCGGTCACGGTCATGGAGGTATTCACCACGGGGGCGACGGCGGCCACGGAGGGCGCCTGGAACTGATCGAGGAGCGCGTTCGCGTCATCCAGGGTAAGGGGCTCAACGCGCGTGAGTTCCTCGGTCATGTTGCCGCGGGTGACGAATAACAGGTTGCTGCCGATGCCGCTGATCGACCCGGTGATGGTGTTCTGAGCACCGGCGCCTACGCCGAGCATGGCGATGACCGCGCCGACACCGATAACAATCCCCAGGATGGTGAGGCCTGAACGCAATTTATTGGAATTCAGGCTTTCAAGCGCTTCGAGGATCGCCTGCACCAGGTTCATGGCATTTCCTCATCGATCAATCCATCCTTGAGGCGGATGACGCGCTTGCAGTTGGCCGCGACCCCGGGGTCGTGGGTGACAATGATCAGGGTGGTGCCGGAATCCTGGTTGAGCGCCAGCAGGAGATCCATGATCTCACGGCCGGATTTTGAATCGAGGTTGCCGGTCGGCTCATCGGCCATGAGTATGGCGGGGTGATTGACCAGCGCGCGGGCGATGGCAACACGCTGCTGTTGGCCGCCCGAGAGTTCCGTGGGGCGGTGATGGATGCGATCTGCCAGACCCACCGATGTGAGAGCTTCAGCTGCGCGATCACGCCTGCCATCGGTAATGCCGGCGTAGCGCATGGGCAGCTCGACGTTCGCCAGGGCGGTTGCGCGCGGGAGCAGGTTAAAGCTCTGAAACACAAACCCAACCTTGCGGTTGCGGATGCCCGCCAGCTGGTCATCATCCAGCTGGGCAACTTCCTCGCCGTCCAGTGTGTACGAACCCGATGTGGGTCGGTCGAGGCAGCCGAGCAGGTTCATGAGGGTGGACTTGCCAGAACCGGATGGACCCATGATCGCCAGCACCTCGCCCCGGTCAATGTTAAAGCTCACGCCGGCAAGGGCGTGCACTTCTACGTCGCCGACCTTGTAGGTCTTGGTCAGTTCCTGGGTTTGAATGACGTGGTCCATGTGGAATCGCGCTTAGAATGGTGGTCCGCCGCTGAACTGGGTGAAATCAGTGGGCGGGTTGAGCACAACCACATCGCCTTCCTTGATATCCCCTGAAGCCACTTCACTGAGGGTGTCTGAAGATGCGCCGATCGCGATTTCGACGGGGGTGATGACCCCATTCTTCAACAGGTAGATCACCTGTTTATTATCCTGCAGCCTGACGGCGCGGTTGGGGATGGTGAGCACATTGGATAGTTGGGTGGTGATGATGTTGACCGCGGCAGTCATGCCCGGCAGAACCTTGTCATCTGGGTTTTGTAATTCCACCGTCACCTTGAAGTTGACCATGCCCGCCTCGACCGTGCCCACCCGCGCGACCTGGGTCACCGTGCCCTTGTATTGTTTGGCGCTGATAGCGTCGAAGGTGAGGTCGACGGATTGACCCACCAGGACGCGGTTGATGTCGACCTCTGGGATCTGCACGTCCACGAGCAGGTGGGAGAGATCGTCGACGCGGAAGGCGGTCAGACCCGGGCTGACCTGGTCGCCGGCCATGGCCGCGATATCCGTGACGGTTCCGGCGAATGGCGCGGAGAGCCTGGCGGTATCGATGGTGGCCTGGATGGCGGCGATGCGGGCTTCAGCGGCGGCGATGTCCTTGGGGTCGGTGCCGTTCTGCTGCCGTTCCCATTCACGCTGGGCATCTTCATACTGGGCGAGGGCGACCGCGATCTTGGCGTCGGAGATTGCCAGTTCGGTGTCATCGGGGGTCTCGATCAGGTAATTGAGATTGTTCTGAGCATTGTCGCGATTCAGGCGGGCGTTGGCGAGGGTATTTAAGGCAGCGGCTTTGTCCGGATCATTATCTGCCCAACCATCGAAGTTATCGTAGAAATCCTCGGCTTTTTGTACGGCGTCTTCAGCCAGGTAGAGGGCTGTGCGGGCTGCATCGATCTGGTCCTGGTTGGTCGTGCGGGCGACGTTCTGGTTAAGGCTGAACCAGATCGCCTTGTCGTAGGCGTCCTTGGCGTTGGCCAGGTTCAGCTGCGCCTGGGACCGGTTGAGGTCGGAGTTCTTCAGGTTGTCGAGATTGCGCTCAACAGTGACCAGGTCGGCCTGCGCGAGGATGACCGACTGCGGGAGCGAGGTTTGTTTCAGTTCAGCCAGCACGGTGCCGCTGGTGATACTGTCGCCGATGGCGACGTTGATCGTACCGACCACGCCGCTGGTCTGCCACAGGATGACAGCGGTCTGATTGGCGTGCACCATGCCGGTTGCCCCAACAATGGCCGTCAGGTCACCGCGCTGGACCGTGTAGGTCTGAAGACTGTCCATGGCTTGATTGCGGGTATTCATCCCGTTGATGACCAAGTAGGCGATAAGCGCGACGACCGCCAGTCCAATACCAATAAACCAGTAAATTTTCTTTGAAATTTTGTTTTTCATATTTTTCTGTGTTGTCTATTTTAATCCATTCCCAGAGAAATGGTGAAACAACTCAAACTGACAGTGTATAATCTTTGACATGCGCTGGCGAAACCTGGTAAACCAGTTTATTCCATTACTATTCACGGCAGTCCTGCTATCGTCCTCTGTGGTATCTATTGACGACCCGGTGGACAGGGCAAGGCAGTACACCGCTCCAGTTGAATATGATTACGTTCGCTGGCTGGCGACAGCGATGAGTGAAAAGAGCGCCCAGGCGCAATTGAACGCCGCTCAAAGACTCTCGCCCGCGGACCAATCTGACGTAGTGAGGCGCTATTTCGAGTTGATCCGGGAACTGGAGGAGATGGAAGCGCAAATTCAGCGCATCTACACAGACCCTTCTATCGAGGACCCTGAAAGCAGCGCGGCGGCAGTTTTGCGAGACCACTCAGTGGTTGAGACAGCCCTGGCAGACCTCGCTCCGCTGGCGGAGTCGATCCTGCAGGCGCAGGTGATGGAGGCGCTGGATGAGGAAGGGATCGGGTTTCTCTCACAAGCCATGCCGCCGGTTCTCTTCCATTCCTCCCCGCTACCCAAAGCGCTGATCGTCTCGCCGCGCGATACCATCCGCCAGGAGGTCAACATTTCACTGCTGGCCAACCTCAGCCTGGAAGACATCACCCGGCTCGAGAACAGGGTCGAGAAATCCATGGATGCCTCGGCGCTGGTGGTGGATGTGGGCGGGATCGGGGTTTACCCGACGATGGTGCAGCGCTCTTCGAGCCTGGAATGGACCATCGATACCATCGCGCACGAGTGGACGCACAATTACCTCACCCTCCATCCGCTGGGGCTGAATTACGATACCACCCCCGAACTGCGCACGATGAACGAGACAACCGCTTCGATCGTGGGCAGCGAGATCAGCAGGGCGGTGCTGGAAAAACATTACCCCGAGCTGGCGACGTCCGGAACGAAAACCGGGAATGTGCTCGCGTCACCAGAAAAGCAGGAGTTCGATTTCAGGCGCGAAATGCACCTGACGCGCATCAAGGTGGATGAACTATTGAGCAAGGGGCTGGTGGACGAGGCAGAAACCTACATGGAGCAGCGGCGCATCGTCTTCGTGGAACACGGCTACATGATCCGCAAACTCAACCAGGCTTACTTCGCTTTTCACGGGGCTTATGCCGACACGCCGGGCGGGGCGGCCGGTGAGGACCCGGTTGGTCCGGCGGTCAGGGAGCTGCGCCAGCAATCCGCCACGCTGGCTGAGTTTTTACGAACCATCGCCTGGATGAACTCGTTCGAGGACCTGCAGCAGGCGATCCAGTAGTTGAACAATCAAGGCTTACTCTGCGGGGAAGTCATCCCCTCCAAGGTCGGGCATGTCGCGTTCGATCTCTTCGGGTGATTGCCCCTTTTCGAGGCGGCTGACCACCTCATCGAACTCGCCGGGCAGATCATCCGCGCCGACTTCATTTTTCATCTCTCGCATCATCCTGCCCAGGGCCTTGGGATCGCGGTCGAGAGCGTCGAGGTTGGCGTCATCCGAGAGCGAGGCCATGCGGTCATCATCGCCGCGGCTCAGGCGCACCTTGCGGATTACACGCTGAACGGACGCCGACCCGCAGGCCAGGCAGACCGTCTGATGCTTGTCATATTCAGTGTAGGTCAGGAAGACTTCAAATCGTTTCTTGCACGCGTCACAGCAAAATTCATACAACGGCATACGAACCTCTGGTGGAATGAAGTTAATCCATTATAATCTTGAGAGATAAGAATCTTATTAAATCAGTACGAGAGGGTAATTGATGACAGAAGAACCGCTATCCTTTGACCTGCTGCACCCGCAGCCCCTGTTGATCGTCATTTCAGGCACCGCCGGGGTTGGCAAAGATAGCGTCATCCAGGAGTTGAAAAGACGGGACTTGCCGCTCCATTTCGTGATCACCGCTACCAGCCGGCCGCCCAGGGAGGGTGAGGTGGACGGAAGGGATTATTTCTTTTTTTCACCGGAGGAATTTCAACGCCGGATCGATAACCATGAATTCATCGAGCACGCCAATGTGTACGATGAGTTCAAGGGAATTCCCCGCTGGCAGATAGAGGAAGCTTTATCAAGCGGCAAGGATGTGGTGGTGAAGGTGGACGTGCAGGGAGCCGCGACGCTGCGCCGGCTATACCCGCAAGCCCTGCTCATCTTCGTGGCTCCCCGTTCAACCGATGAATGGTGCGCCCGGCTGATCAAGCGCAAGACTGAAACCCCCGAGAAACTGAAGCTGCGCATCGAAACCGCCAAAGAAGAAGTGGCGCAGATCGACATGTTTGATTACATCGTGGTGAACGCGGACGGTATGCTTGAGATCGCGGTGGATGACATCGCGGCCATCATCCGCAGCGAACACCTGGCCGTTCGCCACCGGAAAATCATCTGATGCAGTATCAATCCCCACCCCCGACTGACCGGATTCCGGCACAGCCAGCTGAAGTACCGGTCAGGGTCAACCTGCCGGCGAGGAAGCCGGTCGTCACGTATGTATTACTGGGTGTGACGGTCGCGGTCTATTTACTGCAGATGCTGTCTGGCGCGCTTTTTGGCGGCAATGACTATTTACTGCTGCTGGGTGCGAAGATCAACGAGTACATACTCAGAGGGGAGGTCTGGCGGCTGTTTACCCCTGCGCTGCTGCACGGGAGCGTGCTCCACATCGCGTTCAATATGTACGCGCTGTATTCACTGGGCGGTTCACTGGAGCGGTATTATGGTCACCGGCGCTTCCTGGTACTGTACACCATCGGGGCTTTCGCGGGGAACACGCTTTCGTTCCTGCTGTCTCCCAAAATCTCTGTTGGCGCGTCGACCGCGATCTTCGGACTGGTAGCCGCTGAGGGCGTTTTTATCTACCGCAACCGGGCGCTTTTCGGTTCCCGGGCGAGGTCGATGCTGATGAACCTGGTGATGATTGTGGCGGTGAACCTGATCATCGGATTGCAACCGGGGATCGACAACTGGGGGCATATCGGCGGGTTGATCGGCGGGGCGATTTTCGCCTGGGTGGCGGGTCCGCTGCTGGCGGTGCAGCCAGCCATTGATCATTACGAATTGAGGGATAAGCGGACTACGCGGGAAGTATGGTGGGGCTTTCTCTTGTCGGCCGGGCTGACAGCGGCTGCCGTGATCGGCAGGTTCATCGCGGGCGGCTGACGACCATGGCTTAAATCAAAACAGGGAGGATCACAATCCTCCCTGTTTTTGGTTGGTAACAGGTTTATGGAGCGCTGATCTCCATCCACGGCACGTTCATGATGACAGGAACAGTGTCAAATGAACTGATCGCTATTCCCACGCGGCCGCGGCTGAGGTCCTTGTGTTCAACGGATTTTGTTAATACGCCGTTGATATAAAGTGAAAGGGTGCGTCCCTGGCACACGGCTGTGTAAGTATTAGAATCACGGCCCATCTTGATATTGGTGGATCCTCCATCGGCGATTGTTGAGTAACCTTTAGCTATCACATTATCGTAGTATTCAATGAACCATAAACCATCGCTTCGAATATTAAACTCGTACCAACCCAATTCCTCATCATAACGGCAGACTAATGAAACAAGATTATCGTTGACACCCTGGTTGATTACCTCGGCATCAATCCGTACATCCCCATAGGTGTAGGGGTCGTAAATCAGGTAGTAGTAAATATCGGTGGCGGTGAGGTCAAATTTTAATAATCCGTCTTCAGCCCTCACATTTGCATATGTCTTGTTTCCTTTTTGGATGAAGTAGAAGTAATTGCCGAGACCGTTGTCAAATTCCTCCATAAAGAAATCAGGGGGTTCATTGGCAGGGGGCTCAGTGATCACTACAGGAGGTTCAGTAATGACCGCCGGAGGTTCAGTGACCACGACCGGGGGTTCAGTGATGACAACCGGGGGTTCGGTGGCAACGGGCGGCTGGGTTACGACTGGCGCGGGGCTGGTGGCGGTGACATAGACGACCTCCGGTTCAGCAGTTTTCTCACTTTCACCTGTCAGCGCGCAGGCAGAACCGATGAGCAAGACAAAAAGCACAAGGAACACCAGCGGAAACAAGATTTTCTTATTCATTTCATCTCCGATCGGTAGACATCTTCACTCAATCTTATTATAAAATGATATAGATTTTTCTTGAGAAAATCAACCATTTCCACGAAGAAATATTGTTAAAAAAAACTGGGTGGATCACTACCCACCCAGTTTTTCGCTGGAAAAGGGTTTATGGAGCGCTGATCTCCATCCAAGGCACGTTCATAATGACCGGTATGGCATCGAAAGAGCTGACGCCGATTCCCACGCGCCCGCGGGAGAGGTCCTTGTGTTCCACTTTCTTGGCGAGGTTGCCGTTAATGAAAAGGGAAAGTTCACGCCCCTGACATATCACGGTGTAGGTGTTGGTATCGCGCCCCATCTTGACATAGGTGGAGCCGCCATCGGCGATGGTCATGTAATCTTTATTGATCACATTATCGTAATAGTAGATGTACCACAGGCCGCCGCTGGTGACGTTGAATTCGTACCAGCCCAGGTTTTCATCATAGCGGCAAATAAAGGTCACCATGTTATCGTTGACGCCCTGGTTGGTCACTTCAGCGTCGATCCGTACGTCGCCATAGGTGAATGGATCATACATCAGGTAGTAGTACAGGTTTTTGGCGGTGATGTTGAATTTCAACAAGCCGTCTTCAGCCCGAACATCGGCGTAGTTTTCGTTGCCCTGCATCAGGAAGTAGAAATAGTTGCCGAGGCCGTTCTCGAATTCTTCCACGAAGAAATCGGGGGGTTCGTTGGACGGGGGTTCAGTGATCACTGGCGGGGGTTCGGTCGTGATGACCGGCGGTTCGGTGACAACCGGGGGTTCGGTGACGACCGGGGGTTCGGTGACAACCGGCGGAAGGGTGGCAACCGGCGGAAGGGTGGCGACCTGCGCTGGTGTGGTGGCGGTGACGTAAATCACCTCAGGTTCCTGGGTCTCCTTCGAACCGCCGGTGAGGGCGCAGGCTGACCCGACGATCATGACAAACACTACCAGGAAGATCAAGGGGAGCAACAGGGTCTTTTTCATTCTATTCTTCTCCAGTCTGGTCAATCAACACTTATCGAGTAAATTCGATCACATTAATCATAAGTAAAATCTTAAATTATGCAAGCACTAATTTTGACAGGTGGTTGTTTTGGTCAATACCCTCCTCCTTTGTAAAACTCGGGATCAGTGGGAGTTTGACCCGAGGGGTCATGGACATAGACAAAGTCGCCTTCGCTGGCCCAGTTATAGATCCAGTGCGCATCTGCCACGGAGAGATTGACACAACCGTGCGAGTTCTGGTATCCCAGGCGCGACTGCCAGTACGCACCATGGATGGCGCGCGCGTCGTCATAGTACATGATATAAGGAACGTTCTCGAGGTAATAGTAATCGGATTTATCCAGCTCGAAAGAGCCGCTCATCGGATCGAATTCGAGCTTTTTATAGATCTGAAACACACCGGGTTTGGTGTAGAAGGGGTAGACACCCGAGGAGATGAGCGTGGCGAACACCAGGTTGCCATTTTCGTACGCGCTGAGCACTTGCTCGTAAAGATTGATTTCGATCCACTTGTCGCTGGGGACGCCCTCGGGCCGGCCAAAGGAGGGTATGACACGGGCGGTGTAGCGGTGTTCCAGCCACTCGTCCGGACCGACCATCACCCATTCAACATTATCCACCACTTTTGAATCATAAAAGATCACCCGCTGAAAACGGTTGTAGACCGTGCCTGTTTCAGGGGCGAGGTAATCGGGTGCTGAGCGGCCGGGGACCTGGTCCAACACCCAGCCGAATGTAATCTCAGGATTCTCCTTGAACAGCAGCCCCTGGAAGTTCGGCACAGCTACCCGGCGCACCTGGTCTGCCTTGATCCACTCGTCCGTGGCGATCTGGTAGTAATCCCCTTTGAGCGTCGTCTCTTTCTTGATCAGCGAAACGTATTTAATGCGGCTCTTGATCAAGGTGCGGGCAGGGTCTTCCTCGTTGTTGATGTCCTCGAGGGAGCGGTAAAGGGGGATCTCTTCGTTGCTGACGATGCCGTAGATGTACGGAATCTGGGCGAGTTCAATGGGGGTGGGCGAGGCGTAGATCTGCGGACCGGGGAAGGTGATCCCCACGGCTGCCAGGTCCTGCAGCCTGGCGGCGGGACCTGCCATCAGGCAGCTGCCAGGCGGTTCATCTGCCGCGGGCAGGCACAGGCCGGCATCCGCAGAGGAGCTGGCATCAGAAGTAACCGCGTAAACCGGAGTTTTTGCGGGCAGCAGTGACGCCGCCAGAAGGGAGGCGATAATGATGGTCTGCAACGCTTGATAGCTCATAAGGACGAACCTGTCGAATCTCATATTAATAAGACTAATTCTATCTTAAATTCACGATTTTGTTACAGTCTCTTTTTCAAGAGCACTTCATCCCTGATCGGGATGCCGTTTTCTGCTACTAAGGGTATGGAGGGTTTGATCTCACGCGCCCGGTTAACAGCGTTCTTGCGGATCTCCATCACCCGGTACCCCCGGCTTTGATAGAAACGGATGGCGTGCAAATTGTCATTGGTTGTCACCAGGCTGCAGGTGCGGCAGCCTTGCGCGGCCGCGAGTTCTTCGACTGCCGCGAGCAGCGCGGAGCCGACGCCCGCGCCCCGGTGATAGGCGTTGAGCGAGACGATCTCACACTCGCTGTCTGTAATTTTCCAGGTGATCAAACCAGCCATTGAATCATCGATCAAGGCGAACATGGAGTGCAGCGTGTGGGGCGTGTATACCTGCCCGTTCACCACGATCTCCGGAGCGCCCCAATCGCGGGTGATGAGCTGCTTTACCTGTTCGCGTTCTGCATCGGTAACCGCCTTCAATACGATCTGCGATGGCTCGTTCGTTTCTTTGCCAGCCGCCTGCCGGCTGAGCTTCACAAGCTGCGCGTAGCCTTTTTCGCCGAACAGGTAGCGCAATTCGGGGGTGAACGTCTCGACCAGCGGTATGGAGCGGTCGGAAGGTCTGAGGCAGCTGCCGGGCTCTTCGACCATTTCATCGGCGCGGTCCAGGGTGATCCTGCCCTTATCGTCCAGGTCAAGCGGATGAAGGATGCAATAATAGGGCTTAAAACGCCAGGGGTGCAGCCCGTTGTGAACCGCGGCGACCTGCAAGGCGCATTTCCCGTCAGACAGGCAAAAGATGCAGGCGGTTCTGCCATAATGATCAGGCTGATTGTTGACCGCGGTGTGCATGACGGTGCCGCTGGGGCTTTTCATGTCCTTGTCTTCCACGGCGGCGAACCACTCGCCGGGATTGCGGTCAGCCTCGGGCAGATGCGGCTGGATCAGGCTGGCGTTGCGCATAATGTCATCCACCTCGCGCAGGTCAACCCACACCCCAAAGACGCAGCACGCCCCCCGGCACTCCGCCAGGTCGCAGCGCTGCACGGGTTCAGCGACGAGCATGCGGGGATTGACCCGCTCAAAGATCGGATTACGATCGGTTTTCATAAAAAGATTGTACCATCCCATCGGGCTGCTGCCTGTCGATCCGGCCCTTGGGCAGAGCAATCGGATTTGTTGATTTCGTGTAAAATGATGTAAAGAGGGAAATCCCCTCAACTATCATTTTTAAAGGAGTCCAGTATGTCGGCGTGGAAAATCTTGTTAACAGATGGTCTTGAAGAAAACGGAAAGGCTATCCTGAAGACAGCAGCAGAGGTGGTGGACCAGACGGGGATCAGCGCGGAAGACCTGTTGAAAGTGGTAGGCGAGTTCGACGCGCTCATCGTGCGCGGGCGCACCAAGGTAACCAGCGTGGTGTTCGATGCTGGCAAGAACCTCAAGGTCGTTGGGCGGGCAGGGGTCGGCGTGGATAATATCGACCTGGCAGCCGCGAAGGCGCACGGCGTGACCGTGGTGAATTCACCTCTTGCCACAACGGTGGCGGTGGCAGAATTGACCCTCAGCCTGATGCTGAGCATCGTGCGTGAGATCCCGCGGGCGGATGCCTCGATGAAAGCCGGCAAATGGTTAAAGAAGGAGTTTGAAGGCACAGAACTTTATGGCAAGACCCTGGGCGTGATCGGTTTTGGGCGTATTGGTTCCGCGGTCGCGGCGCGCGCCAAAGCCTTCGAGATGAAGATCCTGGCGTACGACCCGTTGATCCCGGCGGATGAGATCCTCAAACGGGGCGGGGAACCGGTCAGCATGGACGAACTTCTGGCGAAAGCGGACATCATCACGATGCACATGCCGCTCACGGCGGACTCGAAGAACATCCTCAACGCGGATGCCTTCGGCAAAATGAAGAAGGGCGTTTACGTGATCTGCGCCGCGCGCGGCGGCGTGATCGATGAAGAAGCGCTGCTGGCTGCCCTGAACAGCGGGCAGGTGGCCGGTGCGGCGTTGGATGTGTTCGCCGCTGAACCCCCGGGGCAGACTGACCTGGTTGCCCATCCGCGTGTGATCGATTCACCGCATATCGGTGCGCAAACCATCGAGGCGCAGGCGCGGGCGGCCAATGACATCTCTGAAGAGGTGCTCAACGCGCTGAATGGTAAACCCCTGCGCTGGAAAGTGGCTTAATTCTCATCTAATTTTTTGAAGGAGTATAAGTGGAAAAGAAACTGGAGCAGTTCAAACAGTTGATCATGGAGATCACCGACCTGGGCAGGGCCGAGGCCTTGCTGGGCTGGGATCAACAGGTGTACATGCCGAGGGGCGGTGCTGAGGACCGCGGTAATATCCTTGAGACCATCGCGGGACTTTCGCACAGGAAATTCACCTCGCAAGAAATGGGGGATTTACTGGAAGCGTTGATGCCGTACGCTGATATGCTTGACCCGCAATCGGACGATGCCTGCCTGATCAAGCGCACCGCGCATGATTACGAGAAATCCACCCGGGTTCCGGTGGAGTGGGTGGCGGAGTTCGCGCGCGTGACCACCCTGGCGCAAATGGCATGGGAAGAAGCGAAGGAGAAGGATGACTTTGAGATCTTCCGGCCGCACCTGGAGAAGAACGTAGAAATGCGCCGGGCTTACGCGGATTATTTCAAACCGTATGATCACGTGTATGACCCGCTGCTGGATGATTTTGAACCCGGGATGAAGACCGCGGATGTCACGAAGATCTTCGATCCGCTGCGCGTCGAGCAGGTTCAGTTATTGAAAGAGATCGCTGCCAAACCGGAAATCGATGATTCTTTCATGCACATCCCCTATGATGAAAAGGGACAGTGGGATTTCGGGGTGGATGTGGTCACGCGGTTTGGATACGATTGGAACCGCGGGCGGCAGGATAAATCAGTACACCCCTTCACCACCAGTTTTGGCATTGATGATGTGCGCATCACGACGCGCTTTGACCCGGAGCGGGCGGCGTCCGCGCTCTTCAGCACGATGCACGAAGCCGGGCACGCCATGTACGAACAGGGCGTGGCGGCAAGCCTGCGGCGCTACCCGCTGGCGAACGGTGCTTCGATGGCGGTGCACGAATCGCAATCCCGCATGTGGGAGAACCTGGTGGGGCGGTCAAAAGCCTTCTGGAAGTTCTTCTACCCCAAACTGGTCGAAAAATTCCCCCAGCAACTTCGGGGAGTCAGCATGGAGCAGTATTACCGCGGGATTAACAAGGTGGAGCCGTCGCTCATCCGCGTGGAAGCCGATGAAGCGACCTACAACCTGCACATCATGCTGCGCTTTGAGATCGAAATGGGATTGATGGATGGCAGCCTGCAGGTGGGTGATTTGCCCGGGCTGTGGAAGAATAAGATGCAGGAATACCTGGGGATCATCCCGCCAAATAACCGCGAGGGTGTTCTGCAGGACGTGCACTGGTCCGGCGGCATGTTCGGCTACTTCCCGACCTACGCGCTGGGCAACCTGGTATCCGCGCAGCTGTGGGAAAAGATCCACGAAAGCATCCCCAACCTGGAGGACCAGATCAGCCGCGGTGAGTTTGGCGAGCTGCTCGCCTGGCTGCGGGAGAACATCCACAGGCACGGCGCCAAATTCGAACCGCAGGACCTGATCAAGCGCGTAACTGGTTCGGGCATCACCCCGGAGCCGTACATGCGCTATCTGCGCGGCAAGTATTCAGAGATCTATAACCTGTAAAAGAACGCGATAATGCTGAAAGGACGGCTCGATCGAGCCGTCCTTTGGTTAAAGAGAGCAGATGCGCTAATCCGCCGGCACCGGCGCGGATTGGATGGAGGGCTTTGTACTTTCGAGCGAGATGATCTCGGGCACCAGGAAGGCGATGACGGCAACCACGATCACCAGCCCGCCGCCCAGCCAGTACCAAACCTGCACGCCAATCAGCTCCGCGACGGGGGCGGCGATCGCCAGGGAGAGGGGCATCATCATCAGGCAAACGCTGTTGGTGAGCCCCATGACGCGCCCCTGCATCTCCGGTTCGATCCGGCTCTGCATGATGGCGTGCAGGGGTCCGTTGGCGATGGGGTTCATGAACCCAAGGATGGCATTTCCGACGACCGCCATCCAGAAAAGGTTGGCAGGCGCCAGCCCGAAGATCATCACCCCAACACCAATGCCCATCACTCCGATAAGAGATGTAATGATGCGGTTCTTAAAGCCTCCCCACACGCCCAGCGTCAGCCCGCCAGCGACGATGCCGCCCCCCAGGATGGACTCGAGCAGGCTCAATTGCCACACGCCGCCCTGGAAATGTTTGGTGACCATGAGCGGCATGAGGGTGCCCGCGGGGGCGAGCAAAAAGTTCAAGAGCGCGGCGATCAGGATCAGGTAAAGCATGCCACGCCAGTTCTTGACGTACAGGAATCCTTCTTTCACGTCCCTGAGGATGGATCTGGGTGTGACCAGTGCTGACGAATCAACCCTGGTTGGCTGAGGGACGGCGATGAAGAACAGCGGGGTGATGGCGATGATGGCGGTGACCACATCCACCGCGATGACCTGGTAGAACTGCAGCAGCGACATGAGAAGAGCGCCGAGGGGTGGGGCGATTATATTCAACCCGCCGCGCAAAGCCTGGTTGATGCCGGCAAAGCGCGAGAGATGCTTTTCGGGCACCATCAACGAGGTGGACGCCTGCATGGCGGGCCAGTGGAACACACCCCCCACCGAACGCAGGAACATGACGACAAAGATGTGCCAGACCTGGATCAGGTTAAAGGCGAACAGCATCACCAGCGCAAGCGTGATCAGGGCGATCAGCGAATCGGCGACGATCATGACGACGCGGCGGTTCAGGCGGTCGACCAGGGCGCCGGCGAAAGGCGCGAACAGCACCTCCGGCAGGATGGCCACGATCGTGGCGGTCGCCAGCATGCCGGCGGAGCCGGTCTGTTGGGTGATGTACCAGATGAGGGCGAACTGAACCAGCCCGCTGCCGAGCAGCGAGAAGATTTGCGCCACCCAAATGGGGATGAATTTGCGCATCCAATCTTTTTCAATCACGATAGTGTTGGTATCCATTTTGAGCTCCGGCAAAAGTTAAGCCTACCCGGATGGTTTTGACGTCCGGGGTAATGAGTAAATGCAATTGTGACGTGAGGGATTACTCGATATAGACCTCTACGTGTTCGCCATCCTCGTCATCGTAAATATCCATGATCTGACCGGTTTCGCCGGACGCCAGGGCTTCCGCCAGGCGGGTGGCATCCAGTCCTTCCACTTCAGGAGAGAAGCGCATGCCCATGCGCAGGCCGGCGTTGACCATGCCGAGCGGCAGCCGGATGTTGACACGTGTGCGGCCAGTGTCCGTGTCGGTGACGCGCACGCGGAAGAAGCGGCCGCTGTTGCGGCCAGGAAAGTAGGGCGCGGGGGGCTCTTCGGGGGCGGTTTTCTTGCCGGTGCTGTCCAGCGCTTTCAGTAGTTCAGCCGCCATCTCGGTGGTAATTTTGCCGTCCTGCACCATCTTTAATACTTTGAGCCGTTCTTCACTGGTTGCCATGGTCATTCCTCCTTTTCCTCAGAGGTCTTCGCTTCCACGTAGCGTTCGCCGCGCAGCCTGGCCTGGGCTTCAGCCCAGGACATGACCCCCTGGTCGAGCTTGTCCAGGATATCGCGGCGCTCTTCAGGCGAGAGCTGTACGGGACCTTCCTCCTTGCCGGGTTCGTACCCCAGGGCGCGGATGATCTCGTTCAGGCGGCTGCGCAGGGTGGGGTAGGAGAGATTCAGCTCATCCTCCATGCGGTTGAAACGTCCTTCGCAGCGCACGAAGGTAAGCAGGAACTGCATCTGTTCGGGCGAGAGATGGCCGAAGGGGGTGTGTTCAGCCGTGAAATGTCCTTCGATGGTGGTATCGCAATTGACGCAGTAGAGGCGCGTCACCACCAGGTCAGAATCGCATACCGGGCATTTACTGATGGGTTTGTTCATATTAATCACCTGTATTCTGTCGATTACTCTTCAGCACCAGGGGCGAAAATGATGGGATGCATCGTGCCCAAACTGAAAAGTCAAACCAATACCTTAATAATTTTATATTATGATACCATAAAATTAAATAATGTCAATATCATTATCAAAATAATTCAAGATGGAATCAAGTATTTGATCAGCCGGGGTTATTCAGATTCGCGTTCGATGGTGCGTTCACCGCGCAGGAACCAGCCTCCCTTGCGGTTATCCACGTCTTTGGGGGCGCGGTCGTAGTAAAGTTCGAAGATCTGCCCGCTATCCACGCTGACCCTGAAGAAAAAACGCCCCACCCCCCAGGAACCGGCGCGCGCGGCGCTGGCGAGATGTGCGGGAGTCATGTTGCGCGCCATGTGGCCGCGCCGGTCGTAATCCACCCATTCTTCAAGGACGGCGCTGATGTGATAGACCCGGCCCTGCCACATGAAGCGCTGCGGGCAGGAGGGGGATTTTTCGCGTTGCGGCGGGACGTCGAAACCCACTTCGATCGGGTCATCGATGAATTGAGAAGGGCGCGTCTTCATCCGGTCACCTCGCAGCCTTCATGGGAAATGAGTCAATCCACCCAATCATGGGGTTCGATGTGCACGTACACGCGGTCGACCTGCGGCATTGCCTCAAGCGTGCGGGTGACATTGTCTGAGATCTTGTGCGCCTGGTGAACGGTGATGCTGCCGTCCACATTGATATGCAGGTCGACCATCATCTTTGGACCCACGTAATCTGTGACGATGTGGTGCACCTTGATGACGCCCGGCACGGCCTCGGCGGTTGCCGCCAGGACCTGCAATTCCTCCTGTGTCGCGCCTTTGCCGGTGAGAAAGCCGAGGTTTTCACGCGCCGCGATGTAGACTTGGCGGAAGATCCACGCGGCGACGATAATGCCCGCGATCGGATCCGCCAGGGGATGGATAAGGTTCGAGCCCAGCACCCCCAGGAAAGCGGCGAGCGAAGTGAGAACATCGCTCAAGTTATCCCTGGCTGTGGTATTAAGGGTGGGGCTGTGCAGCTCCAGACTGATCTTTTTGATCCAGAAGTACATCCCGCCCTTGATGGCGGCGCTCGCCAGCAGCACCAGGGTTGGCAGGTCAAGGGTAATGGGTGCCAGGTTGGCTTCGCGGTAGCGTTCCAGCGCGTTTCGCGCCGCTTCGAAACCAGCGAAGGCCATAGCCGCGCTCACCGCCATGCCCACCAGGGGTTCAAACCTGGCGTGTCCCTGCGGGTGCGAGAGATCAGGCGGGCGGGTGGCGACCCACAGCCCCAGGACCATCAGCAGGGAGTAGATCACGTCTGAGACAGAATTCGCCGCGTCAGAATAGATGGCCGCGGAGCCTGATAGCCAGGCCACCACGCCTTTCGAGACGGCCAGCAGCAAATTGCCGCCTAGCGTGACGATCATCGCGGTGCGGTATTGTCGTGTCTGCTCCGGTCGCGGGGCAAGATCTCTAATCCACTGCATGCCTGTATCTGACTCCTGGTATCAAAAAACCTCCCGGCACCGTCCCCCCTGTGTAATTCGAGGGGATTGCACCTTTGAGGTTTGAAGGCACCTTTGCCAGGCTGGTGACTCTGCCGGGCGGAATTATTTTAACATGAAAACAACGCCCCGGAGGGACGATTCAATTGCACCCACCGTGGCCATCGCCGCAGTGAGACACTTCAAACTGGAGGGTGGTGTGGTCGATGCCGTACTCGCTGGCGAGTTTCTCGCGGATCCTTTGCAGTACCTCGGGCTGGCGGCTGTCAGCCCCGGACTGCAGCACCACGTGGGCGCTAAGCGCGACGTGTTCTGAATCCAGGTTCCAGGCGTGCAGATCGTGGACGGTTTCAACCCCATCGATGGAGCGTATCTCTTCATTGAGCGCGCGGATCGACAGCCCCTCCGGCACGCCTTCGATCAGGATATGGAGCGCCCTGCGCAGCACGCGCCAGGCGCTCGACAGGATGATTACGCCGATGACGACCGAAATGAGAGGATCGACCCAACTGGCGCCGGTGTAGCGGATGACGATGGCGGCGGCAATGACGCCGATCGAGGAGATCAGGTCACCCAGGACATGGAGGTATGCGCTATGCACGTTCAGGTTGCGCCGCGGCGGGAGATTGTGAGCAGCGTGGTCGTGGTCATGTTCATGCCCGCCCAGGACGAGCGCGACCACCACGTTGACGGCCAGCCCGATGGCGGCGATCACCAGCATCTCGGTGCTCTTGATCTCGACCGGGGATTGCCAGCGTTTGAAGGCTTCCACCCAGATGCCCACCGCGATGACCAGCAGCGACACGCCGTTCACGAGCGCCGCCAGCACCTCCGCGCGGCTCCAACCGTAGCTGTGACGGTCGTCCGGCGGGCGGGCGGACAGGCGCAGGGCGAAATAGCTCAAACCGAGGGCGAAAATATCCGAGAAAACATGCGCCGCGTCAGAAAGCAGCGCCAGCGAGCCCGATATGACTCCGCCAACGATTTCAGCGACCAGGATGAGGGCGGTGAGGATGATCGATATAATGAAACGGGTTTGAACCCGCAGGCTGGTGAGACGTGACAAATTTACTCCAGGCGGGGAAAGCTCAGCACTCGATGGCGATATCCGCGACCGAATTGACGACGTAGGTTGGTCGGTACGGATATCGCTCAACATCCGCGAGGGTCGATACACCGCTCAACACCAGGATCGTGTCGAGACCGCTCATCACACCGGCGACGATGTCGGTATCCATGCGGTCACCGATCATGATGGTGTCTTCAGAATGCACGTCGAGGTAGCGCAGCGCGCTGCGCATCATCAGCGGGTTGGGCTTTCCCACAAAGAACGGCGCTTTGCCGGTGGCTTTTTCGATCAGGGCGGCCATAGCGCCGGTGGCAGGGACGATACCGCTTTCAAGCGGACCGGTGGCATCGGGATTGGTGGCGATGAACATCGCCCCGCTCATGATCAGGCGGATGGCGGCGGTGACCTGTTCAAAGTTGTAGTTGTTCACCTCGCCAAGCACGACGTAATCGGGGTTGATATCCGTCAGTACGTAGCCGACTTCGTGAAGCGCCTGGGTAAGACCGCTTTCGCCGATGACGTAAGCCTTGCCGTCGGGGTTCTGGCTGTGGAGGAACCTGGCGGTGGCGATGGCGGAGGTGAAGATCCGCGCGGCCGGTACGTTAAGACCGGTCATCATCAGCCGGTGCTCCAGGTCGCGCTGGGTGTACAAGGGGTTGTTGGTGAGAATGAGAAACCTGGTCTCGCACTTGAGCAGGTGTTGGATGAATTGGTCGGCGCCGGGGATGAGAGTTTTGCCTTTCACCAGCACGCCATCCATGTCGATCAGGTAATTTTTCTTTGGCAGATTTACTTTTGTCATAAATCAATTTTAGCACGGATAGTCCGCCGTGATGTGAATGGGTTATAATCAAGCCCGATGAACCCAGCATGAAGAGGATGAACGATGCCACGCCAGCCCCGCGTTGAGAAACATTCCGCGGAAGAACTGCGCCGGCTCCAGATGGAGAAGCGGCGCGCGGAAAGAGAAGCCAGGTTGGACGGGTTTCGCAAGGGCGGGCGGCTGACCCGCGTGCTGAGTGGTGAAGAAGGCGCCGCGCCGCTGCCGGCGGAGGAAGAGGACGAAGCCCTCAGCCCGCTGCGCGAATGGGCACGAACCAGGCGGCGCAAGGGCGTTGACCGGTTTCTTCTGGCGGTCGAGGTCCTCGCTGTGGCAGGATTGCTCTTTATCATCATTAATGGCGTCAACCTGATGCGCAGTTTTCAGCCCGAGGGGAGTGCGGCGCTTGAACTCCCCACAGTTACCCCCACCCCGCTGATCACCGCGGTGGTGCTGCCGGGCGGGCATGTGCCGCCGGCCGCCGGGGAGGAGAACCGCTTCAACGAGGCTGAGATCCCTGAGCACCTGCGCCCGCTGATGCAAAGTTACGCCAGCATCCCCATCCCCACCCAGGGACCACAGCAGGCGCGCCAGATCCAGATCCCCGCTATTGGGGTGAACGCGCCGGTCGTGCTGGGGGATGGCTGGGAGCAGCTGAAGAAAGGGGTCGGGCAGCACGTGGGAAGCGCCAACCCCGGTGAGAAGGGCAACCTGGTGCTATCGGCGCACAATGATATCTTCGGCGAGATCTTCCGCGACCTCGACAGGCTGGAGGAAGGCGACCAGGTGATCCTTGTCACGCAGGACCGCACTTTTACTTACGTGGTGACCACCAGCCAGGTGGTCGAGCCCACCAGGGTTGACCTGATGGCCCCAACCAGCGAAGGCATGCTCACATTGATTTCCTGTTATCCGTACCTGGTGGACAACCAGCGGATCGTCATCCAGGGAATCTTGCAAGACTGATATATTTATTTTTACAGGAGTGATGGAATGGCAAAAAAACAGAAAAAGCGTTCGGCATCCGTAGCGACTACGGGTGTGAAGAGTGAAGCGGTCGAAGCACCGAAGGCAGCGGCATCCCGTTTCTCATCCGAATTCAATCCAGATTATAGCTATGTGAAATCGGACCTCAGGCGGATCGGGATTCTCGCGGGATCCTTCTTTGTTGTCCTGGTGGTGCTGTCCTTCTTTTTACGCTAAGGGGAATAACCGGAACCTGGTTCCGGATCATTTATTACGCCTAACAAGGAGAGTGTCATGACCCATATGTTTGTGCCAGGCCCTGTTGATGTTGCGCCCGAAGTGCTTGAGGCTCAAACCAAACCGATGCTGCCCCACCGCAGCAAGGACTTTGAGGCCATCTTCAGGGGATCAGAAGAGAAAGCAAAGCAATTGTTCTACACCCAGAACCGCGTGTTCCAGGCGGCGTCATCGGGCTCGGGCATGCAGGAAGCCGGCATCCGCAATTTCGTGCAGCAGGACGTGCTGTCGTGCGTCAATGGCGCGTTCGCCCAGCGCTGGTACGATGTGGCGGTCGCCAACGGCAAGACCGCAGACAAACTGGAAGTGGAATTCGGTGAAGCCATCATGCCGGACATGCTGCGGGACGCCCTGAAGAAGAAGCATTACGAAGCGGTCACGATCGTGCATAACGAGACCTCGACCGGTGTGGAAAATCCCCTGGCGGACCTGTGCAAGGTCGTGCAGGAGGTCAGCCCCGATACTCTCATCCTGGTGGACGCGGTATCCTCGCTGGCGGGCGTGAAGATTGAGATGGACAAGCTGGGAGTGGATTTCCTGCTGACCAGCTCGCAGAAATGCCTGGCGCTGCCCCCCGGCCTGGCGCTGGCTTCTGCCAGCGACCGCGCCATGGCCAAAGCCGAAACGGTAAGCAACCGCGGCTGGTACTTTGACCTGGTGCTGATGGAAAAACACCGCATCAAGGACTCGACCCCCATGACCCCGGCGATGGCGCTGATATTCGCGCTGGATCTACAGCTCGACCGCATCCTGGCGGAAGGCCTGGAAGCCCGCTTCGCACGCCACGCCGCAATGTCGAAGAAGGTGCAGGATTGGGCGAGCGTGCGCGGTATGGAGCCGTTGGCCAAACCTGGATTCCGCTCCAAGACCGTGGTGACCACGAAGAACGCCCTCGGCTGGGACATCAGCGCGCTCAATAAGTTCCTGCAGGCGCGCGGTATGCGCATCGCCAACGGTTACGGCAAGATCAAGGACCTGACCTACCGTGTTGCCACCATGGGCGAGACGACCATGGCGGACGTCGACGGGCTGCTGGCGGCTATGGAAGAGTTCATAAAACAGGGTTAACCCCCCGTGTTCGAGATGACAATCCGGGCTGCGACAGCAGCCCGGTTTTCGTTTATTGACGGAGGTTTGATGGCGTGATAAAATCGACACGTCCCAGAACTGGGCGCGTAGCTCAATGGCAGAGCAGCGGCCTTTTAAGCCGTTGGTTGAGGGTTCGATCCCCTCCGCGCTCACTTTGATTTAACAACAAGCCAGTTCTCCCCGGAACTGGCTTGTT
>CAYYBP010000004.1:0-14913 GCA_964470275.1 uncultured Anaerolinea sp.
ACCAAGGGGAAGCCCGTGCCGATCGTGATCCCGCATTTTGCAGATATTTTTGGGAATTACCGGATTTTTGGCGTGATCCCCACCCCCGTGATTATTTCGTTGATTTTCCTGATCATCTCCTGGTTCCTCTTTACGCAGACGAAATTCGGTTTCTATGTCCGCAGCATTGGCGGTAACACAGAGGCATCCAGGGTGGCTGGCATCGACATTGATAAGGTAAAGATCGCCGCATATACCATGAGCGGGTTCTTCGCTTTCATTTCCGGCCTCATCCTCGCTGCGCTATTCAACTCGGGTCTTCCGGATGCCGGCAAGGACCTCGCGCTGGACAGCATTTCAGGTGTTATTCTCGGCGGCACGGCAATCGCGGGCGGTGTTGGTTCAATTTGGGGTACTCTGGGAGGGTGTCTCATTATGGCCTCCCTTAACAACGGTATGTCCTTATTGGGTGCCCAGTACCACGTGCAGATACTGGTCAAGGGACTCGTCATCATCTTCGCGGTCCTGATGGACAACGCTTTCAAGTCCAGGCAAAAGTGAACGTACTGCACAATCGATAAGAGAAAAGGCAGGTAGAAAGAAGAGAAAGGAGGAACATCACCAGAAACCATTCGTTTTTTGTTTCGAGGATGATTCAAAACTTGAACCTATCTACAGGAATAAAAAGGAGAAAGAAATGAAAAAACTAACATTAATCGCATCATTGTTGCTGATACTGACCCTCGCCCTTTCGGCTTGCGCCCCAAAAGAGACTCCTGCGCCCCCACCGGCGACAGAAGCACCAGTGGTAGTACCGACGGAAGCCCCGGTTGTTCCGACCGCTGCCCCGACTGAACCCCCCGCGCCTGTTAACCCTAATGCGGTGGATTACACCTTCATTGGTGATCCCGCTGTTGTTTTCGATCTCAACCAGTGGTACGCTGATGTAGGTGTCGATGCCGCCGTCACGATCCGACAGCCAGGTGCGGTGAAAGTTCCCGATGTGATGACTGTCCCGATGGTGACAGCCAATGAAAAATACACCATTGGTTTCTCTGTGTATTACACCGTTGACGAAGTGGGCTCGATGATCCTCGAGAGCATGAAAGCTGCGGCCGTAGAAGCTGGCGTTGAACTGCTGGTCAATGACGCGAATTACGACCAGAATGCCCAAAATCAGGCGATCGAACAATGGATTCTGCAGGATGTGGACGGCGTGATCCTCGCCCCGTGCGACTTCACCGGTGTGAAGACTGCCCTCGATGCGCTTGAAGCTGCCGGCATCCCGGTTGTCACGCTCAATGCGCCGCTGGCAGGAACTGTGGATTCCATTCTGATCGGCGATACCGTTGAACAAGGCGCGATCGCTGGCGCTCTGCTGGAGAATGCTCTCCTGGCCGCCGGCACTGAAATGAAAGGCACCGTTGTTTACCAGACGCTGCCATTTGTTCACCCGAATGCTGCCACACGCGCCAAGGGTTTTGTAGATACCTTCGCCAAGTACCCCGATATCACGGTTGTTGAATTGACAGGTATCTCACCGGAAGAGCACTACACCGCATTTGACGGCGCAATCAAGGCGTACCCCGATATGATCGGTGCCTGGGGTCTTTACTCCTCGGCTACCATTGGCATGATGAACGCCAAGATTGCTAACGACAAGGGCGACATCCTGTTATCCTCGGTCGACCAGGACAAACCGATCCTGAAGGGTATCTTTGACGGCGTTATCGTTGGCACTGCTGCTTACTCCTCCATTGCACCGGCCAGATGGTGCATGAGCACCATGGTCAACCTGCTAAACGGCGCTCCGGTCCCCGGTGTGGTCTTCTACGCCAACAAGGAAATCACCAAAGAGAACGTGGTTGAAATGTTCGAGTACTACTATCCTGGCAAGACCCTGCAGGATTACATCGACGGCAAGATTCAGTAAATCTCTTTCCTGAAGAGATGCAATCCCGAGGCGGACTGCGGACGTCCGCAGTCCGCCTCCCTTTGACACACAGAACAACGTTCCAGCGTACGTAATACTGATCACATGGAGCAATTCTTTGGCAGACTAGGTTTTTTTAACATCACAAATAACAGCTTTCCCTATCCAAACGGATACCTGAAAACTGATTTTTGATAATTCACAATTATGCAAGTACCAAGGAGATGACGATGCAAACTGGACAGACTTTTTTACAGAAACGCCAGCTCGGCAACACGGACATGCATATCACTCCGGTTGGATTTGGCGCGTGGGCTCTCGGCGGCGGAGACTGGGTTTACAGCTGGGGTCCCCAGGACGACAAGGAATCTGCTGACGCAATTTACCACTCGCTGGACCTGGGGATCAACTGGATCGATACCGCTGCCGGTTACGGCCTCGGTCACTCCGAGGAGGTGGTCGGACAAACCCTGGCGGGTATGTCAGAGCGTCCTTATGTTTTTACCAAGTGCTCATTGGTTTGGAACGAGAAGGGCGAATTTACTCCCAGCTTAAAGCGGGATTCGATCCGGCGCGAATGTGAAGACAGTCTGCGCCGGCTCAAGATGGATTGCGTCGATCTCTACCAGATCCATTGGCCCAATCCTGATGTGGAGATCGAGGAAGGCTGGGCAACGCTGGCCGAGTTGCAGAAAGAAGGCAAGACACGCTGGATCGGAGTATCGAATTTCAGCGTTGATCAGATGAAACGATCTCAGGCGATCGCACCCATCAACACACTGCAGCCCCCTTATTCGCTTATCCGCCCTGAAGTCGAGAGCGAGATCCTGCCTTTCTGCGAAAAGAATAACATAGGCGTCATTGTCTATTCACCCATGTATTCAGGCCTTCTCACCGGAAAAATGACTGCCGAACGCATCAAGAACATGCCGCCTGATGATTGGCGTCAACGGGACCCGGAGTTTCTATCTCCAAAACTGGAGAAAAACCTGGAGATCGTCGCCGCCCTGTCTGAGATCGGTAAACGGCACGGGGTCGAACCGGGTGTGGTCGCCATCGCGTGGACGCTTCGCCTTTCCGCGGTGACCGCCGCCATCGTTGGCGTGCGCAGACCGAGCCAGGTGGACGGTATCTACCCATCGATCAATTTCAGGCTCAGCACGCAGGAGATCGACCGTCTCAACCAGGTCGCCGGGATCGCATAAGCATTGCCAGCGTTTTCCTGGTTATCTGCCCCTGTGATCGATACAAAGTGTCGCTGGTGCAAGAGAATATGATACAGTTACACGAACAGGTTGATCGCTTTCGATCATCCAACTCAACTACGGAGGAGAGACATGGATTACCTGCTCGGTATTGATGTGGGATCAACGAGCATGAAAGCCCTGGTGTATGACCTGGACGGCAATGTCATTTCGCAAGGCAGCCGCCCAACCGAGAGTATCGCCAATAACCCCGACCACCCCAACTGGCAGGTGTATATGCCTGACCACATCTGGGACGGGATTTCATCCGCGATTCACGACGCCGTACAGGGCATCGGTCAGCAGGATCGCATCGTCGCCGCGGCGGTCACCGGTTTGGGCGCGGACGCTGTTCCGGTGGATGAAAAAGGGATACCGGTATATCCGTTTATCAATTGGATATGCACGCGTACAACGCCGCAATTCGAATGGTGGTTGAAAAATGTCGGCCTCGAAAAAACCTTTGAAATTACCGGCTGGCAGCCCTTTATCTGGAGCACCGTTCTGCGCTTTATGTGGCTGCAAGAGAACGAGCCTGAACTGGCAAAGAGGGTGCACAAATGGTTGATCGTCGAGGATTTCGTCAACTTCAAACTGACTGGCAAATACTCCACTGATTACACTGATGCTTCACCCACGTTGTTATTGGACCAGCGCACGCTGCAATGGTCGGACGAAATGCTCAAACTGGCGGGGCTCTCGAAAGACCTTTTTCCTGTCCCCCAGCGCAGCGGAGAATTGATCGGCGGCGTTACGAGCGAAGCCGCAAAGAAAACCGGGTTGGCGCCTGGAACCCCCATCTACCAGGGAGGTCATGATTACCTGGTTGGCGCGCTGGCGGCCGGGGCGATATCGCCAGGGATGTTCCTGGATGTCACCGGCACCTGGGAACTGGTGATCACCCCCACCAGAGAGCCGAAGTGGACCTCGGAGATACGCGAGCTGGGTTTGACCGTCGAAGCGCATTCCGCGCCCGGCATGTATTGCATTTGGGGCGGTGGTACTGCCGCCAGCATGCTGGAGTGGTATAAAGACCAGCTCGGCACAGAAGCTCACCGCCGTGCCGCGGCAGGTGATGGAAACGTCTGGTCGAACCTGATGAAGGAAGCTGCGGGCTCTCCGCCAGGGGCAAACGGGGTCTTCTTCCTGCCGCATTTCAATGGCACCGCCTGCCCCAACCTCGACCCGCGGTCGCTGGGCGCGTTCCTGGGGCTGAACGACACCACCCGGCGCGAGGACATGATACGCGCCCTGGTCGAGGGGTTGAACTACGGGTCGTACGAAATGTTGAGAGCCCTCGAGATCGGCGCGGGGCAGAAAGCCGATAAGATCACAGCCATCGGCGGCGGCACCCGCAACGCCTTCTGGATGCAAAATAAAGCCGACATATCCGGCCGGCCAGTGGTGACGCTTGAGATCGAAGAGGCAACCGCGCTTGGCGCCGCCATGCTGGCAGGAGTGGGCGCCGGGGTGTATAAGAATCTTTCCGAAGCAGCAGCCCGTGTACATCGCCCGGGCAGATCGTTCGATCCGGATATGAAGCTGGTGCCCTTATACGCCGAATTATTCGAGATCTACAGGGAGATCTATCCCTCCCTGCGTTCTTTGAACACCCGGATTTACGACCGTTTTCGGGTGTAGCAACTCGCATTGTCTTCCGAATATCAAAAATGGAAAACCATTTTGGGTTTTCCATTTTTTAATATTCAAACAGGTTTATTACGACAGTAGGATCTCGGGGTGCTCGACCACTTTCACCAGGTCAGACAGGAATCTCGCTGCCACAACCCCATCGATCACGCGGTGGTCCGCCGATAGAGTGAATGAGATCACGGGACGCACAGCAACCGTGTCCATATCGTCGATTACAATCGGTTTGCGCACCGCCGCGCCTACCGTCAGGATCGCGCTCTCCGGCGGGTTGATGACCGCCCTCGCCTGCCTGATGCCGTACATGCCCAGGTTCGAAATGGTGAACGTCCCTCTTTGCACATCACCAAGCTCCAGCCTGCCCTGCCTTGCCCTTTGTGTGAGGTCATTCAATTTCTCAGCAATTTCACTGAAGGACAACTGGTTGGCGTTGTGCACAACAGGCACGATCAACCCGTTATCCAGGGCAGTAGCTACGCCGATATTGACCTCTTTCCACAAATAGATCTTGTCATCACTTAATGATGAGTTAATGTAAGGGTTGCGTTCCAACGCCCAGGAGACAAGTTTCACCAGAATGGCAGTGAGTGATACCTTTACAGCTTTCTTCTCGGTAGCTATTTCATTTAAGTGCTGTTTTGTGCCTTCCAGGTGAGAGACGTCTGCCTCAACCGTTTCAGACAGGTGCGGCGCGGTTTGGAAACTCGCCTGCAATCGCTGGGCGATCCTGGCGCGCATGTCAACCAGCGGGATGACATCAGCCTGCCGGCCGGCGCTTGACTCAACTGGCTTTGTCGAGATCTTTCTCACATCTTCAGCCTGGATGCGGCCAAACGGACCGCTTCCGCTGACTGATGACAGGGGAACCCCGGTCTCTTCGGAGACGCGCCGGGCAGCGGGGGTTGCCGCGATCTTACCCAATACACCAGCTGATGGATGTTCAGGCTCCTGCTCAGTCGCACCCTCTTTTGTGACGTCCAGCGTCTGGGGGATACCGGATGCGTGACCGTCAACAATTGAGTCCTGGCTTACGGCTGAAGACTCGGGGGGATCAGCTCCTTTGCCTGCCAGATCCGGTAAGGTTTCTCCGGGCGCCAGGATCTGGGCGATAACGGTTGTCACGGGAACCACATCCCCTTCCTGGTACTTGATCGCAGCGAGGATGCCCGTGGCAGGCGAGGTCACATCAATCGCCACCTTTTCTGTTTCCACGGTCAGCAGAACCTCATCCTGTTTTACCAGGTCGCCTTCCTTCTTCTCCCAGGAGATGATGGTGGCGATCTCCTGGTCCATATCCACTTTTGGCATGATGACTTCGGTTGGCATATTAGTACTCACCTTTCAGGATGGCGCGGATTTCGCGCTCGATATCCTCTTCCTGGGGTACAGCAGCCCTTTCCAATACCCGGTTGTAGGGGATCGGAACGTTCTTTCCGGTTAACCGGCGCATGGGCGCATCCAGGTAATCAAAGGCGCGGCTGGAAGAGACCACAGCCATCACCTCGCCAGCCCAGCCAGCGGTTTCACAGGCTTCATGGACCACCAGCAGTTTGCCCGTTTTGATCACTGAATCGATAATCGTTTGTTTATCCATGGGAACCATCGTGCGCAGGTCGACCACCTCCACCTCGATGCCTTCCTCGGACAGGCGGTTGGCGACCGCGATCGATTTATGAACCATGATCCCATTCGACACGATGGTGAGATCTGTCCCGCTGCGCTTGATGTCAGCCACACCGAACGGGATCGTGTATTCCCCGTCCGGAACTTCGCCCTTGGTTTTGTACAGCAGCTTGTGCTCCACAAAACACACCGGGTTGGGGTCGCGGATCGCCGTGAGCAGCAAACCCTTGGCGTCGTAAGGAGAGGAGGGGGTGACCACTTTCAAGCCGGGAAGGTGCATCAGCAATGTCTCGAGGGATTGAGAGTGTTGGGCTGCCGCGCCGGTACCCGATCCGCTGGGCATGCGAACCACCAATGGAACGGTTGCCCGGCCGCCGAACATGTAGTGCATCTTGGCGGCCTGATTCCCGATCTGATCCAGCGTGAGCAGCGTGAAATCCATGAACATGATCTCTGCCACCGGGCGCATGCCCAGCAGCGCCGCGCCGACCGCCGCGCCGATTATGGATGGCTCAGAGATAGGGGTCTCAATGATTCTTTTATCGCCAAATTCATCCAGCATTCCATGCGTCACGCCAAAGGCGCCACCGTACCTGCCGATATCCTCTCCGATGATGAACACACGTTCATCACGTTTCATTTCCTCCCAAAGGGCGGCTCGAATTGCTTCAACATATGTGATTTCAGGCATAGACATACTCCGTAACGGTTGAAGGGTCAGGGTCAGGGGATGCATCAGCAAACGCGACAGCCGCTTCGATCGTGCCTAGCGCTTCTTTATCCAGTCTTTCCAGATCGGCTGCAGCCGCCAGTCCATTCTCTAATAGCTGCCTGCCAAACCGAAGGATCGGATCTTTTTCAGTCTTCCAGGTGTCTATCTCTTCTTTGGTCCGGTAAAGGTTCCGGTCGCTCTTGGAATGACCAAAATAGCGATACGTTTGGGTTTCAATGAAGACCGGTCCATTTCCAGAGCGGATGCTGGCTGCCGCATCTCGGGCGGTCTCATACACGGTCAGCACATCGTTGCCGTCGATATAATGCCAGGGGATGCCATACGCTTCGGCGCGCTGCGCGATCGGTAATTTGGCGGATACCCGGGCGATATCCATTGACATGCCGTACTTGTTGTTCTCGCAAATATAGAGAACAGGTACTTTCCACAGCGCCGCCATGTTCAGGGTCTCATGGAATACACCTTCATTTGACGCGCCGTCGCCGAAGATCGCGATACAGATCTTGTCCAGTTTTTTCATCTGGATGGCCAATCCAACACCAAGGGAGTGAGGAATTCCACCGCCGACAATTCCGTTGGCGCCAAGATTGTTAGACGAGAAATCCGCAATGTGCATGGATCCACCGCGCCCCTTGCAATACCCGTCCGCCTTTCCGAGAAACTCCGACATCATCAGGTTGATATCCGCGCCTTTGGATATAAAATGCCCATGACCGCGGTGATGGTTGATGAGGTAATCATCCAGGTATGTCGCCCGGCTGATGCCAACGGCGACGGCTTCCTGTCCAGCCGAAAGGTGCATCGTTCCATGCACCTTGCCGAGGGCATAAAGTTTATCCGCCATCAACTCAAATTGCCTGATCTTGCACATTGTCTGGTACATGTCGATCAATTGATCTGTGGTCAATTTCAGGCGGGCTACCTTTTCGATGAATAGTTCCGGGTGTTTTCTTTTTTCCATAGTTGCCTCATCAGTGAAAAGTTATTTAGCGCAACAGGGACCTTGCTGTGATACTGTCAGTTACCAGGTAATTGATCAATTTCGAATTCAGCGCGCCGATAATGGCGTGAACTTTTGCAGCCCCGCCAGCGACACCAAGCCGAACCGGGATACGCTGTAGATCTTTTAGGCTGATCGCGATCATGCGCTCCAGGAAGGCGTCCTTGTAATGGGCACCCTCGATGGTGAAATAATTGCTGGCGATATCCCCCACCACACCGTTCTTCCGCATTTTTACCACTTCATCTTCTGTAAGCAAACCTGATAGAACAAGACTCGAGTACTCGGGTTCGGTCGTTCCTATTCCCAGCAAGGCTACCTGGACTTCGCCGGCCATGTCGATGGTTTCCTTAATCCCCCGGGTTTCACGCAGCGAATGGGCGATTTCGGGTGTTTGGCACAGGTATGGCGCATTGATAAAATACCCCTGCCCACCCAGCTTCTCCGCCAGGCGTTTGACGATCGAATGACCGTCGTAATCATCAATCCTTGCGCCCTGGGCTCCGACGAGCTGGACGATCTTCATCGATGGCTCTTTCATCGCCTGCACAGCATCAACGGTCGCGCTTACCGCGGTGCCCCATGCCACTCCAATCACCAGGTCTGGTCTCAGGTGGTTTTTAAGCACTTCGGCCGCGGCACGCCCCAGGTTGGGCAGCATTTTTCCCGGCTTCGAGTCTTCCATGGAATACACAAAAACAGAGTCGATGCCGAATTTTGATTTGATCGCGTTTTCCAGCTCGTGATTTGAATGGATGGGACGGTTGATCTTGATCTCAACAATTCCCTGCCGGCGGGCTTCTGAAAGCATCCTGGAAACCATTGACCGGGTAACGCCAACCTCGAGGGCGATATAGGACTGACCCCGACCCTCGAGGTAATACATCTCTGCAACATCCGCCAACAGGCTGGCTCTTTTTTGTGACAATCGGTCTGTCGCCATAGTATAGGAATCCTTATTATCACTTATGTGATTTATTATTCACATAATTGAGTATATCAACTCTGCCCGCAGATGTCAATACGCTTTTTCGGATTCGTTTCAATCAGTGGGATATTGGGATGTTCTGTTCGGGGGTCACGGAGTATGCTTTTTCGCTCGAGGTCTGAGCCACCCTTATTAACCCTGTGAATAATATATTCTACACTCAATTCCGAAAAAAACTGCTACTCTTCCGGCATAACGAAACCAGGCACATTCACCCGCAATTCTTGCCCCACTTTGCGCTAAAATAAATACATGCCATTTAACGAAATGGTCATAAAAAGCAAATTGGTCCCTCCCCAACCCCGCAGGGACCTGTTTCAGCGCGTAAAACTGCAGGAGAAGTACAGGTCTTCCCTCCTCTATCCACTCACCCTGGTTCACGCCGGCACTGGCTTCGGAAAAACCACCGCCCTGTTGGAGCTGTGCGGGGTTTTCCCAAAAGTCCTCTGGTACACCATCACTGAGCCAGACCGCGATCCCGCCCTGTTCCTGGCGCATCTCTTGTCCGTTTTCCTGCCTGGTTCGTCGCATCTGTTGGAGCGCCTGGAAGCAGGGGGAATCCATTCCTTTGCCGGCATCCTGACAACGCTCATCAATCAACTCACGGCTGATCTCGAGGAAGACACCATTCTTGTGTTGGACGATTATCACCTGGTCAGTGATGTGACGGATATCTCGCACTGGATGGAGCAACTGGTTGAGAATCATCCCCCGCGGCTGCATATCGCCATCGCCACCCGCAAGATACCCGAAACCCCTTCTTTCGTCCGCTGGAGGGTCAAGAACGAATTACAGATCATTGACCAGGAGGACCTGGCGTTTACCAGGGATGAGATTTGCCGTTTGTACACTGACCATTACGGGTTTTCGATCAGTGATGACCAGGTCGAATCACTTTATACATACACGGATGGCTGGATAATCGCGCTTCAACTGGTCTGGCAACGGCTTCAGGCTGGCTCTTCCAGGCAGCTGGATACCATCCTGGCTGAACTTCCCACCTCTTTTACCGAAGTCTTTAATTTCCTGGCGCAGGACGTTTTGATGCGCCAGCCGCAGGAGCTTCAGGAATTCCTGGTCTCCACTTCAGTACTGCGCCAGCTTGATGCGGCTGCCTGCGACGCGCTTCTGGAAAGGAACGATAGCAGGGAGGTTTTGAAACAACTCGTAGAGCGCGGCTTGTTCACGTTCTCGGTTGATGAAACCACCCATCGCTATCAGAGGCTTTTCCAGGATTTTCTACTGGAACAGGGCGGGGAAACGCCGGAGGAACTCCAGTCTTTACACAAAAAAGCCGCAGCCTACTACCAAGCGATCGGCAACAGCGAAGAAGCCATTTATCACCTGTTATCGGGCGGCGAAAAAGAGGCTGCCGCCAGCCAAATTGAAATCGTCGGTCCGGGATTGCTGAGTTCGGGCCGCCTGCGGACCATCGCCAAATGGATCGAGAGCCTTGATGAACAGCAGCTTAATCAACGTCCTTCTCTGTGGCTGCTATCCGGAGATGTGAAACGGCTTCGTTCGAACTTTGACGGGGCGATCAGCGATTACTCGCGCGCGGAAAAGCTTTTCAAGAGAATACCCGATTTTATCGGCCGCAGCCAATCGCTGCGTAAGCAGGCCCAGGTCTACCTCGACACAATCCGCCCTCTGGCGGCATCCAACTTGCTTGAGGAAGCCATATCGCTGCTGGAACCCCAGGAACACCCGCTGGAGGTCGCTGGTCTGCTGGACCAGCTGGCAGAAAACAAGCTGAACCTTGGTAAACCCGGCGAGGCGCGCCTGCTGCACCATGAAGCCAGCATGCTGCGGTCCGAATCCGACCCCGATGACATCTACCTTGAAGCGCGGGCGCTGCTGCGTACCGGCCGCCTGCAGGAAGCTGTTACCCTGATGGAGGGGTATACCGCCCCGATCCAGGATAAAGAGCCTGAACAGCGTGCCCAGCGTTTTCACCGCGAGGTGCCTCTGTTATTGTCGCTCATTCACCTGATGTTGGGCAACGTGCAACAAGGCGAGGCTTATGCCAGGCAGGGGATCGAAACCGGAAAACAACTGGATTCACCGTTCGTTGAGGCGGTGGGCTGGATGCGGCTTGGTCATGCGTTTCAACTTTACCCGCACGTTCCCTGGCTCGAATCGCGCCTGCAAGAGGCCGCCAAATGCTACCACCACGCCATCGACCTGGTCCGCCCCTTCAACGTTGTTCGCGTGCAGGTGGAACCTTTGTGGGGGTTAGCCCGCCTGCATGGCTACCAGGGCAACCTGGATAAAGCCCGAAGATACACGGACCAGGCGATCGAAATTGCCGACGGGGCAGGCGACCAGTGGTTTGTGGCATTGTTGAAGTGCACTATGGGCACCGCTTACACGCTGGCTGGCAACGATGCGGCTTCCCAATGGTTGACGCACGCGCACGAGGGATTCAGCGAGGTGGATGATGTCTTTGGGCAGTCTGCCGCGGCTGCATCAATGCTGTTACACATATGGAAGCGGGGAACAACCCGGGAAGCGCTTGATTACCTCGCGTCGACCGCGCCGCATTTTAAGAAGTATCACACCGGGATTGTCCTCACCCAACCCACGCATGTGGGATTGCAGGATACCCAGTCGCTTGTGCCCATACTACTAAAAGCCTATGGGCAGGGGATTGAGAAGGAATGGATCGAGCAGCTGCTGCCCGCGCTGGATCCCGGGTCAACGAGTTTTCACCCGGGCTACGGGCTCTCGGTTCGAACCCTCGGACCCTACCAGGTTTGGCGGGGGGCGGCTCTCACGAACTCCCGGGATTGGCAGCGTGAGAAAGCCCGCCAGTTAATGCAATTCTTCGTTCACAACCGGGGTAAGTGGCTCACGCGCGAGCAGCTTTCTGACGCGCTTTGGCCGGATCTTGATGCCGATTCTTCCACCCAAAATCTGAAGGTCGCTCTCAACGCGTTAAATCGCGCCCTCGAACCCCTCAGGGAGCCTGGTCAAAATCCATTCTTCATTTCCAGGCGCGAGGCGGGCTATGGGATTAACCCCGCGGCTTGCATATCCATTGATGTGGATGACTTTACAACCCTGTCTGCCTTAGACTCACCGGATGAGTTGCGGGAAGCATTGAATATCTACCAGGGTGATTACCTGAGTGATACGTATGAAAGCTGGCCGGTCGAGACCCGGGAGTTTTTGCGCGAGCGCTACCTTCTCGCCGCCCAGAGACTGGCGAACTGGCATCTCGCTGCAGGGGAGAGCGACGCGGCGTTGAAGATCTGCCACGAGATTCTCTCCACCGATCCATGCAACGAACCGGCTTTCAGGATCCTGATGCGCTGCCACGCCGCCAGAGGAAACCAGGCTGCCATACACTCCGTGTACCAACGCTGCACCAACGCCCTTGAAGAGGACCTTGGCGTGGCGCCTTCAAGAGAAACATCAGACCTGTACCATGAATTAATTAAATAAAGGCATGGGGTTTCCCATGCCTTTAATCAGTCGCTAGAAATTCAAGGTTTCGCGGTGTTACCCCTCGCAAGCGCGATCAGCCTCGTCCATCCCTGCTTCCACGATTTCTTCCAGCCCGCGCGCCTCAGGTACCAGGTTCCGATAATCCCGTACGGGATGAAGAGAACGAAGACAACATAAACAGCGCCAATGATGAAACTCGCTCCTTCACCGATAAACCGCCGCAGGCCAAAATCCAATAATTTATACACAAACGCGCCGACGATCGCCCCGCTGAATGTGCCCACCCCTCCGATCAGCACAATCAACAGCCCGGTGACCGTAAAGCCCAGGTCCGCCACGCTGGGGATCACGGCCGGCTGGTACAGAGCATGCAGCGTGCCCGCGACCGCCGCCGTGAAAGAAGAGATCATCATTGCCAGGATCTTAAAGGTCGCGGTGTTGAACCCCAGCATTTTCGCGCGGTCTTCATTTTCGCGGATGGCTACACAAACGCGGCCTGTCGGCGATTTCACAAAGCTCTTGTACATGACATACATCAAGACCAGGATCACCAGGGCGATCACGTAGAATCGCAGCTTCTCTGCCGAAGCGTTGAGAAATGCGGGAACCTTGTATCCCTGCAGCCCCACATCTGAACCCGTGTAATTGGAAAGATCCGTTGAGGTCACGATAATGTGAAACACGGTTGCCATCCCTAACGTGACCAGGGCAAAAGTGATGCCCTTGACGCGCGGCAATACCAGGCTGAAGAGCAGCGCCTGGACGATCGAGGCGATAAAGATCAAAATCAGCACCGCCCAGAACGGATACGAAGTGAACTTTAACAGCATGCCTGTTCCATAAGCCGCGACTGCGAAGAACATGGCATGCCCAAAGGACAAGAGCCCGGTAATCCCGAATAAAAGGTCATAACTGAGGGCAAAAAGCGCCAGGATAAAGATTTCGATTCCAAGCCCCTGGATGAACTTGGAATAGGTGCCCTGGTTGTTCCAAACCATTGCCGGCGTTGACCCCTCAATGAACCCGACAATGAACGGCAGCACAAGCATGATGACCAGGAAGATCAATAACGGGCGGTAATCGCGGAATAAATTGAATCGGGGTTTATTCATTGTTAATCCTTTTTACCCATGATCCCACCAGGCAGGAAGAGAAGCACCACAACCATCAACAGGACGGTTGAAGCTGGAACAAGAGGGGGGCTTGGTTTGAACACGATGTCTGTAAAGGGGATTGTGAGACCGATCTGGCCATATTTTATGATAAATTGCTGAACCAATCCGACCAGCAGCGACCCGAGGGCCGCCCCGGGATAACTGGTGAGACCTCCGATCGCGAGAGCGATCAGGGCAGCGGTGAGCAGGCTGGCGCCCATACCGGTGTTTAAACCGGTGGAAGGAGCCGCGAGAATACCGCCGAAGGTCGCGAGCCCAACTCCGAGCGCAAAGACCAGCGTAAAGACCCGCCTGACGTTGATACCAAGCGCTTCGACCATGGCCCGATCCTGTACCCCGGCACGGATGACCATGCCCAGCCGGGTGCGCTTGAGCAGCAGCCACACGCCGATCAACACGATGATCCCCAGGATCGGAATGATCACCTCATCGTAGACCCTGATACGGCCATCAAAGAACTGGATGGTGGCGCATTTGTGTTGCAGCCATCCGGCCAGGCTGGTTGCGGGGCAACCCTCGCCGCTGCCTTTAACAATCGAAGGTCGCGGCATGATGAATCCCGGCCGCCCCCAAATCGCCTGAACCATTTCAACGCCGATGGCGCTTAAACCAAGGGTGAGCATTAGCTGATAGATGGGGCGGCTGTAAAGCGGACGGATCAGGGTCGTTTCCATCGCGGCGCCGAGCCCCACACCGCTGAATATTGCTACCACGATCGCAATAATGAACAACCAGGTGGAATCGATCTTCACGAGCCATTCTGTCAGTGGTGTGTTGAAGATAAGAGCAAGAACTGCAAGCAAGACCAGCACAGCATAAAGAACATAACTCGTCCACTTCGTTTTGTTCTCGCTCCTCATCTCTCCGCCAAGCAGAGAGAGACCCAAACCGAACACGGCGCTGGAGATCAGCAGGCCGATGACCGCAAGGACCGGAGAGATTCCTTCAAAGGTCAGGTGCTCAAGCGGCAACCGTACATTCTGATCGGCGAAGAAAGAGTAGGTGACGGGTCCCTTGGTGTAGTTTTCCAGGTCCCACATCGCGATTGGATATTGTCTTAATATAAGCACAGAGACGATCACACCGGCGGCGATCATCGCAATAGCGATCCAGCGGCGGGAGCGCGTTGAAAGGTTGA
>CAYYBP010000004.1:14954-16115 GCA_964470275.1 uncultured Anaerolinea sp.
CCGCACAAAAACCGTCCAGCCAATGTACGCCCCGATCATATATAGCGTGCCATGGGCGAGGTTGAGCACATCCAGCAGCCCGAAGATCAGCGAAAAGCCGGCAGCCACAAGAAAGACCACTGAACCCGCTGAAAGGCTGCGCAGCAGCGTGATGTAAAAATCCTGGGTGCTCATCCCGCGTGAGGCAGCGAGCAGAAATATGAAGACGATCAGGAGTGTGATCAACAAGGTTGAATTTTTACGGACAAATATTTTCATGGTGATCCCTATGCCGCGCCCAGGTATTTGTGAATGGTCGCCTTGTCCATCACCAGGTCAGCCATCCTGCCATCCTTTACGGAGGCACCTTCTTCAATAATCACGTAATACTCGGCCAGTTTGCTCGCTACAAGAAAGTTCTGTTCAACCAGCACGACGGTGGACTCTCTGGAAAGTTCGCGGATGACCGCGATCATATTCTCAATGATCACCGGCGCGAGGCCCTCGCTTGGTTCGTCGATCAACAACAGCCGGTTGTCGGCGACCAGGGCACGGGCGATGGAGAGCATTTGCTGCTGGCCTCCTGATAAACGGGTGCCGGGAATGGCAAGGAATCTTTTCAGATCAGGGAAAAGCGAAAAAATAAAGTCCTGTTTTCGCAGATAATCGCCTTTGTTTCTCTCGGCTATCTTCAGGTTTTCTTCGACCGATAAATCCCTGAAAATTGCGCGGTGTTCCGGTACAAACCCGATCCCCAGCGCGGCAACATCATAAGGCGGCATGCCCTGAACCTCGCGCCCTTCAAACAACACCTTGCCCTGGCGCACAGGGGTGAGGCTAAGGATGGATTTCAGGGTGGTGGTTTTTCCGGCGCCGTTCCTTCCCAGCAGGGCGGTGATCGAACCTTGCGGAACGACCAGGTTTACCCCCTGGAGGATGTGGAATTGACCAATAAAAGTGTGTATGCCTTGAACCTCGAGGATATTGCTCATATCAACCTCTTGCCGTTCCGAATGATCATCAGGGCGTTGCGTTTTGTTCGGGGGCGAGAATTAGAGTTCATACAACCCGCCCAGGTACGCGGTCTGTACTTCCTTGTTCTTGGTAATCTCCGAGGGTGTGCCCTCGGCCAGTTTTTTGCCGTAATTCATCACCGTGATCGTGTCAGAGATGCTCATAACC
>CAYYBP010000004.1:16125-19310 GCA_964470275.1 uncultured Anaerolinea sp.
TGTTCCACCAGGATCACCGTCTTTGTTCCATCCCGTTGAATCTCCTGGATGAGATGGATCAATTCGGGAACCTGTTCCGCCGCCATCCCGGCTGTGGGCTCATCGAGCAGGAGGACTTCGGGGTCCGGAGCCAGGATCATCCCCAACTCGAGTTTTCGCTGGTCTCCATGCGGGAGCATGCGCGCGAGGTTGAGGGCTTTATCTTTCAAACCAACGATCTCCACCACCTCCCAGGTTCGCTTTTCACAGGCTTCCAAACGAGACGCGTCCGTCAGGAATTTATAATTACCTTTTTGCATCGCCTGGGACGCCAGGCGGATATTTTCAAATACCGTGAGATTCGGGAACACGTTGGTGATCTGGAACGACCGGCCAATTCCCAGGTGGATCATGCGGTAGATCGGTTGACCGGTGATATCGGCTCCTTTATAAAACACCTTGCCGCTTGTCGGTTTTAGATTACCGCTTAACAGGTTGAATAATGTGGTCTTTCCCGCCCCATTTGGACCGATGATCGCGTGCAGGGTGTTCGCACAAATCTGCAGGCTTACATCATCCACTGCGGCGAGGGCGCCAAAGTGTTTACTGAGATTCACCGTCTCAAATAAAATTTCGTTTGCCATTTTATCCAACCTCTTTGCCTGCAATTTATTCAAAGAAATAAAGAAGGCTTCCCTAAAGGCTCTTGGCCTTTAGGGAAGCATAAATCATTTGGTTTTACTCGCCAGCGAGGGTGCCGTACGGCAGGTCACCGCAGCGGTCCTTGAGGGTTTCGGGGAGCAAGCACGGGGGCTCAGGGCGGGTGGTTTCTACATAGGAGTAGAAGTTGGCGGTAGGATCTGTCAGGTTCTCAAGTTTGAGTATGTACATATCCTGGATCGCCACGTGGTCTTCTGGGCGGATGTAGACGAGACCCTTGGGGCCCTCGAATTCCATTCCTTCCATCGCAGCAACCAGAGCGGCTCCGCTCACATCACCATTGGTTTTCTTGATGGCTTCCACGGCCATGATGGCCGCGTTCATCCCATCCGCGTCGAACAGGTCAGGGTAGACACCATAGCGGGTGGATTCCCCTTCAACCAGGAAATCGTTAGCCGGGTTCTTGGGGGCGGAGTAATGGTACAGGATGCCATTGGTGGTGCCAACAGCGTTGGTGTACCACAGGGGCATCAAGACGTTGTCAATGAAGGTGGCTGCGAGCACCATCTTGTCGTTCAAGCCTGAATCAACAGCGGCCTGCGCCAGCGCGGGGAACCCGGAACCAGCCCAGGTTACGATGTAGGCTTCAGCGCCCGAGTTGATCAACGGATCCATGTAAGCGGTGAAGTCGGTGGTGGTGGCGGGGGCAAACACGTCATCGGCAACAAATTCAGCCCCAAGCAGTGTGCACGCGTCGCGGAAAGCAGCGGCTGAACCCTGTCCGAAGGCATAATCAGGCGCGATCTGAACAAGCTTCTTGTAGTTCTTCACCAGGTAGGAGCATTCATTGATGGCGTCCTGGTAGTTGTTGCGGCTGGTGCGGAAGGTGTATTCGTTGAAATCCTTACCGGTGATGTCATTGGCGGCCGCAGGAGCGACGATCAACGGAATCTGGTTCTGGGCAGCGATGCCCTGCAGAACGGTGGTGTTGGCGGATGACGCGGTGCCAACCAGCAGGTTGACCTTCTGAACCTCGATCAATTCATTGGCGACCGTGGTGGTGTTTTCAGGAAGACCGCCATCATCGCGCACATAAACGGTGATCTCGCAGTTATCCACCTTGAACGTGTTTTCCTGGGTTGCTGTGATATCAAACTTTTCACCAGCTGATCCCGCTGCACCGGTGGCGTATTCCATGCCAAGCATGAATGAACGCGGGATCATGATGCCGTAGATCGCCAGGCCGCCGGTCAGGTCAGTGATCAAACCGATCTTTACCGGTTCCGCGCAGGTCAATCCGGCGGGTGCTTCTGTAACAACAGGCGCCTCGGTGGCCACGGGTGCTTCAGTGGCGACAGGTGCCTCGGTAACCACCGGTGCCGCTGTAGGGGCGGCAGTCGGGGTGGCGCAGGCTGCGAGCAGCATGCTAAGCACAACAATTATGCTTACGATCATAAAACTCTTTTTCATTCTTTTTCTCCTCTTAGAAATTTATGGTTTCTTGAAACGCGGTCAAAATTTTATGTTTGTGTAAGACACCTCCTTTGGCTTCAAATTATGATGTTTTCTCAACAGGAACCAGCATCACTGCCTGTCCGGCGATCACCTGGGTTTTATCTTCAAGAAAACAATCCGTTCTGAAGGTGGCCAGGTGCCTGATAGTATCCACATCTGTCAATTCGATAACCAGGTCCACCCTGTCGCCGCAATAAACCGGCGCCAGGAATTCGAAATTCATCGTGATGCAGCGGGAGCTTTCGCCAGGCAGGCGGGTATTCAGCAGCCCGTTGATCACACCGACCAAATAGGCGGATTGGACGGTCGTTCGCCCGCTCATCACGCTGTCGTCAACAGCCCCGGACCGGGAGTGCGGATGATTATCTCCCACCAGACCCGCGAAAAGCGCCACCTCTCCCTCGGTGATGACCCGGGTGAAGGTTTCCTGCACGCCGGTATAAAGCTTCGGCTCTACATTGACGTTCACGCGACCACCTCGCTATTTTTCATCACAAACCCGAGCACCGCGCTGTTGAAGGCGCCGGGCTGCTCCAGGCACACCGCGTGCCCGGCGTTCGCAATGACCACCAGTTCAGCACCCGGGATTTCACGGGCTATGATCTCGGCATATTTGCGCGGTTTCAGAATATCCAGTTCACCAACAATTACGAGCGAGGGGGCTGTAATTTTCTTTAACTCCTGAGTGAAATTGATCTGGGAAAACGCCCGCATCAATTCCCTGGCCGCGACAAGATCCATCTGGTGGTACTTCTTGCGGGTGGCTTCAAACGCGCCGCTGTTGGCCTTCAGCCAGCCTTCAGAGAAGTTCAACGCCATCGAAGACTCAAAGAGCCCATCCGGGTCGCTGCGGTCAAGCTCGCCAGTCCACATGGCGCCCATACTGGCCAGCAGCGGGTCGATCTGGCTGACCGCGGACGAGACGATCAGGCTGCGGGTGCTGCCCGGGTACTTGATTGCGAACAACATGCTGATTTCGCCGCCGTAAGAAATGCCTCCGATATGCGCTTTTTCTATTCCCAACGCGGTCA
>CAYYBP010000004.1:19320-42439 GCA_964470275.1 uncultured Anaerolinea sp.
GGCCTGCCAGGTCTTCGACGTGCTGGTCCATTGAATAAGGCCCGGCCGGATGATCGGATTGCCACATGCCGCGGCAGTCATACAGCAGAACACGGAAATACCTGCTCAGGCAAGCCAACTGGTATCCCCAGCTGGCGGTGGACATGAAAATACCGTTGGAGAACACGATCACATCGGCGTTTTCAGGACCTTGGAGTTCGTAATACAGGTTGATTCCGTTTACTTCCTGGTAAGGCATGCTTTATCCTGTTGTAGTAGCCGGCTCGAACGCAAGCAGTGTTTTCACGGCTTCACCTTCGCCTATGTCGAGAAACTTGATCTTTACCGGTGTACCGATCGCGATAGAGCGCGGATCGCAGCCATTCACACCGAGGATCAATGCGCTGATCATGGGACCTTCGGCGGTCTTGACGATGCCGACGGTGCAGGGGTTTGTGCGGCTATACCCGGCCTCAATCATCGCGGTACCGTTGATCGAAATAGTCGTAAAGGCTTTAAGGACCCCTTTTCCGCTGAATTCGATCCATTCCATGGCATTGGAATAGGTGTTCGGATTGATCGGTTTTGGAGGAAGAAAGACTTCTCCGGTTGCGGTGTCGCGCGTACCCATCAACCGATGCTGCTTGATAAATTCATTGTAAGCTGTGAAAGTGAAATCATTATCCATGATCAGTCTTTCCTCTCAAAGATGTGCACCACACAGGTTTGCCCCGTGCCTCCAACATTGTGGGTAAGTCCGTAACGCGGTTTTCCCTCCAACTGACGTTCGCCCGCCACACCCCGCAACTGTTTCCACACTTCCACAACCTGCCCCACACCTGAGGCGCCCACCGGGTGCCCTTTGGATTTCAACCCGCCGGAAAGATTAAGCGGCTTTACGCCATCCCGGCTGGTCCCGCCTTCTTCCGCCATTTTTCCGCCTTCTCCTGGTTTGAAGAAACCCAGGTCTTCGGAGGCGATGATCTCTGCGATGGTAAAGCAATCGTGCACTTCCGCGAAATCGATCTCATCGGGGGAGACGCCTGCCATCTGGTATGCCTGCGCGCCGGCCAGCCTGGCGGAGCGGATACTGGTAAGCGAGTCGCGTTCATGTAGCGCGCCGTCGCTCGCCTGGCCGCTGCCGATCACGTAGATCGGATTGTCAGAGAATTGTTTTGCCAGGTCCTCGCTCACCAATAACACAACCGCTGCGCCATCAGACACCGGTGAGCAGTCGTACAAGCGCATCGGCCATGCGACAACCGGGTTGGCTCTGTCATCGTGGAGGAACGCCATCTCGCTTTCCCATTCAGGGATCGGCAATCCTTTTTTCGCCGCGCTGGCTTTTCGGGCTTCCATCAATGTCGTGATCTTGGCCCCAAATTGCGCCTTTTCATTCAATGAGCCGTTATTGTGATTCTTGATGCCCACCTTCATGAACGTTTCCGGTGTCGCACCATATTTATCCATGTAGGCGGTGGCCATTGAGGCATAAAAACCCGGGAAAGTGAACCCGGCGGAAACCTCGTACTGCACATCCGCGGCGGTCGCCAGGGTATCGGTCACCTTCTCAGTGGGCAGGTCGGTCATTTTTTCCACGCCCGCAACCAAAACAATATCATATAAACCGGAGGCGATCGCCAGAACGCCCTGCCGCAAAGCAACGCCCGCGCTGGCGCAGGCATCCTCCACCCGCGTGGCGGCGATCGGGTTCAACCCCACCCAGTTCGCCAGGATCGGCGCGAGGTGCGCCTGACCTTCAAAAAGGTCGCTGCTGAAATTGCCCAGGTAGAAAGCTTCGATCTTCTTCGGGTCGATCCCTTTATCGACTGTACCGAGCATCTCCATAAATGCATCAACGAAAAGGTCGCGTGAAGATTTTCCTTTGAATGCCCCGAACTTACTCATGCCCGCGCCGACCAGCGCGACACCACGATTGAGTTTTCCCATTGCCAATAATTTCCTTCCTAGACCTTATGATAGAGACGACCCTGGCTTACATCCTCCGGCGCGGATTCGCCGGGATTGCCAAAACCCATGCGCAGTGTTTCACCGTTCACTTCAAACCGCCCGGCAAATTTACCCAGCAGGCCGAAAGTGTGCTTGTCCTGGTCCATGTAGATCAGGTCGCCTTCGACCCGGTACGTTCCTGACGAAGTGACGCCCATATCAGGATACTCAGACACAAAGGTTCCATCTTCCTTGAAGTCAAATGTCAAACCAGCGTACGCCTGTCCTTCAGGCTGCTTCCATTTACCAAGTAAAGGATTCATCTTTTCCTCCTTCTAAAAACGTGGCACGATCCCTAGTCGCACGACCTCATCTCGGAGCTGGTCGCGGAAAGCCGGGTGGGCAATATTGATCAGCGCTTTCGCCCGGTCGCGCAGGCACAACCCTTTCAGGTCCGCCACACCAAACTCGGTCACCACTGTATCGATGTCCTGGCTTGGAACCGTTACCTCGGCGCCGGTTGTGAGGGTGGGCACGATGGTGGAGATCTCGTTGTTTCTCGCGGTGGAGCGCAGCGCGATGATGCCGCGCCCGCCCGGGGATAACTGCGCCCCTCGGTGGGTGTCGAGCTGACCGCCTGTGCCGGAAAAATGCCTGTGTCCGATGGATTGCGAACACACCTGCCCCAGAACGTCCACCTGGAGCGCGGTATTGATGCTGATCATCTTGTAATTGCGCCCAATGACGTACGGATCATTCGTCACTCGACCCTGCTGGAATTCAACCGCCAGGTTGTTATCCAGGAAGTCGTAAAGTTTTTGAGTTCCAAGTGCAAACGCGCCGACCATTTTTCCACGCCATTGCGTCTTCTTCGCGTTCGTGATCACTCCCGCGTTATAAAGATCGACCATACCGTCGGTGAACATTTCGGTATGAATACCAAGATCCTTGCGATTCATCAGGAAGGGAGTGATGGCGTTGGGAATACCGCCAATACCGAGCTGCAGGGTTGAGCCATCCTCGATCAGTTCGGCGATGTAACCACCGATCGCTTCTTCTGCCTCGCTGGGGGGCACATTTGGCAATTGCGGAAGGGGAACATGATTTTCAACGACATAATCCACCTGCGAAATGTGCAGCTGGGTATCCCCGAGCGTCCAGGGCAGGTTTTCGTTGATCTCCAGGACGACCAGGTCCGCCGCTTCAATTAATTGTTTTTCGATCACCAATCCCAATGACAGGGACAGGTAGCCGCGTTCATCCGGTGGGGTGGCGGTGCCAAAGAACACGTTCACCCGCTTCCCAGCGGCGTACAACTTGTTCGTGGCAGCCTGGTGCAGGTTGTTGGGGATGTACGATGAGCGACCCTGGTCGTGCACTTTGCGGTCAGCTGCCCCGTAAAACCAGTTCTCCACAAAGAAGTGCCCTTCCATGCTCGGGTCGAGCACAAAGCTGTAGGAACCCAGGGGCAGGCACACCCAGACATGGATATCCTCCAGACGGTCGCGGTGATTTCCAAGTTCATTCATCAAACCGGGCGGTTCCGAGGCCGCCATCGCAAGCCCGAGCGTCTGGTGCGACTGTAATTTACCCACAGCCTCGGGAATGGTGATCAATTTTTGCTTGTAGAGGTCCTGAGGTTTCATATAACCCTACGGCATGATGAAAGCGGAGCCGGCCTGGTTGTAACCCACGCCTGAGCCAACGAAGGCCACCAGGTCTCCCGAGTGCACCTTGCCCTGGCTGACGGCATCATCGAACGCCATCGGCAGGCAGGCAGAACCGGTGTAGCCGAAGCGGTCCATCACGTAGTGGGCTTTTTCGAAGAGAAGCCCGAGCGTCTCCTGGACCAGCTTGATGCTGTTCAGGCGGACCTGGGTATAGATCACCAGGTCAACGTCCTTCAAATCAAAATTCCCGTTCTGCGCCAGCTCGCGCATGCGCGCCGGCCAGCCTTCGTGATTCACCTCCGGCGGGAAAGGAGTGACCAGTTTTACTTTTGTCCTGCCGGCTTTGACGCTTTCTTCGGTGGCAGGTTCGTAGGTGCCGCCAGAGTAGATGCCCCAGTGCTTGTGGTAGGAGCCATCCGCATAGAACGTGGAGGAGACAAAACCCGGTTTCTCGCTGGCGGTCAATATCGCCGCGCCGGCGCCATCGCCATAGAAGAATGACATCACGTCGTTCTCCCAATCAGCGAGTTTATGCATCATGTATGAGCCGATGACGAGGACATATTTGAGGTTGTGGTTGCTGGCGATCAACCCGGCGGCCAGGTTCAGCCCGGTCGGGAAGGAGGCGCAGGCGCAGCCCACATCGAAAGTGCCCGCGTTTTTGGCTCCCAGTTTGTATTGGGTGACGACCGATGTTGCCGGCGTGATGTAATCCGGGCTGTCAGTGCCCAGGATGACCAGGTCAAGGTCTTCGGGTTTGAGACCCGCGTTGGCCAGCGCTTTCTTGCCGGCTTCTACCGCCAGGTCTGAGGTTGCCCAGTCATCCGGCGCGTAGAAGCGGGTTGTGATCCCGGACGAGATTTCAAACTTGTCAATGACCTCGCCAAACCGCTCGCGCATGACCTTGTTCGAGCGTTCGATCTCCGGCAGGTAGGCCCCGGTGGATATGATTGTTGCGTATCGATTCATTCTTTCCTCCCTTTTGATCAGGTGCCCAGGACGATCCCGCCATCCACGCTGATGGTGGTGCCATGCAGGTAAGCGGCTTCGTCGGACGCGAGCCATAGATAGGTATTGGCGATGTCTTCCGGTTCGCCCAACCGGCCGAGTGGGGTCTTGGCGCGCATGCCCGCCAGCACTTCCTCCGGCATTTTCGCAACCATCTCGGTCATGATGAACCCGGGCGCGACCGCGTTGACCCGGATGTTGTAGCGGCCCAGTTCACGCGCCCACACCTTGGTCATGCCGATCACAGCGGCCTTGGTGGCCACGTAGTTGGTCTGACCGAAATTGCCGTACAGCCCGACGACGGATGACGCGTTGAGGATCACCCCGCCGTTCTGTTTGATCATGTATGGCGCAACCGCCTGGGTACAGTTGAAAACACCCTTCAGGTTGACCGCAATCACCAGGTCAAAAGCCTCTTCCGCCATTTGTTTGACCAGCTCTCCGTCCTTCACCTTGACGAACTGGGCGTCGCGCGTGATGCCGGCATTGTTCACGAGGATATCCACGCGCCCGTAGCGGGCAACCACATCATCGACCCACTTTTGAACCTCTTCGCGGCTGGTCACGTCCACTTTATAAAAGCTGGCGTCTGAGCCAAGGGATTTGACCAGCTCGTTGCCCAACTCTTCCGACACGTCGCAAATGACAACCCTCGCCCCTTCACGCGCAAAGACCTGGGCTGTCGCTTTGCCAATTCCAGCCGCGCCGCCAGTGATGAGAGCCACTTTCCCTTTCAATCGCATACGATCCTCCTGAAAGATTATTAATGTTGTAATGAGATGGAAAAACACACTTGTTACAGGATAGATAATACACAATGCCGGTTACAAATTGGTTACAAAAAAGAGGTACAAAAAAGAGGATTCTATTGCCTTTTTCAAGCGCCTATTATCGCTACAGTGATCCTCCTGGTGAAATGATCCCCGCATCATGGAAGACCGCTACCCAGTATCGGAACTAGCATATATAATTTCCTTCTATCAATGAGAATTATGAATCCCACAAACGCGATCCCGATGGTCTCTGTTATCATCCCGGTGTACAACACTGAAAAATATCTGCGTGAGTGCCTTGACAGCGTAAGAAACCAATCCCTCACCGCCATAGAGATCCTCTGCATCGATGACGGCTCAAGTGATCAATGTCCCGCGATCCTTGAGCAGTACGCGCAGCAGGATGACAGGATTACAGTAATCACGCAAAGCAACAGCGGACCGTCTGGCGCCAGGAACAACGGGATTGATCGCGCCAGGGGCAGGTACATTTACTTCCTCGACGCAGATGATGTTTTGAAAGCGGGAGCGCTGGATTCTTTATACCGGGAGAGTGAAAAGCTCGCTCTGGATGTTCTGTATTTTGATGCCGAGGTTGTTTTTGAAGACCCGGGGCTGGCTGCCCAGTACGCGTATTACATCAACTATTACCAGAGAAGCGGAGATTATTCCGCGGTCGACTCCGGCCGATCCCTCTTCGCCAGGTTGTGGAGCGCGCGCGAATTGATCGTCCAGCCGTGCCTGCAGCTGATCAAACGGCAATTCCTGGTCGACTCAGGGGTCAGGTTTTTTGACGGGATCTTCCACGCGGATGAGTTGTTCACCCTCAGCCTGATGCTCAAAGCCAAACGCGTCAGTCATTCTGCATCGGTTCATTACATACGCCGCATCCGCCGCAACTCGATCATCACCGGCAACCGGCCGGTTGAAGACTTCCGTGGTTATCTCACGTGTTATAGCGGGATGCTTTCCCTCGCAAAATCACAACAGTATGACCAACCCGTCAGACGCGCTCTTGTCGAAAAGATCACTGAGATCAGTGAGATCACAGCCCGCAAGTACGCGTTGCTGCCAGGTGAGGAGTGCGAGAAATACCGCGAACTCATGGCTGAAAACGAGTCCTCCCTCCAGGTGCTTATCAATTCTTATACTGGAACTCATATTGAGGAGAAAGATGGGAACCCGCGGTCTTTGTTGTCCAATATGCTTCAAAAAATGCGATTTTACCGCGAGTATCTCTTGATCCTTTCCTCCGGCAGGTTTAACCGGGAATGGTATTTGCAAACCTACCCTGATGTGGCTGCCGCAGGGGTCGACCCGATCTTTCACTACATCACAAACGGTTGGAAGGAAGGGCGAGATCCAAGCCCGGAATTCAGCACATCCGGTTATCTCGCTCAGCATGCCGGTTCACTAATGCCCGACTGCAACCCATTTATGCATTATCTTCGTTCGCTTAGAAGTTGAGATTAACCTGAATAGATACGACCTGGCATTCCCCGGACCTGGAGAGTATTTTAGGGTTTTTCGATCGATCAGATGAGCACATTGTGGTTGCTTTCCATCGTCAATTCGTCTTCCGGCTATAATTTAGCGAGAGGTTTTTCGCTTTTATGAGTGTCTACGCAAATGTGAGCAAAACGAAGACCTGGATCAGGAAAAATCACCTTGTTTGGGTGATCCTGCTCGCGGCTACCCTGTTCCTCACGCGCGGCCTGGCGCTTGACCGCTACGTCAGTCTGGATGAGGTGTCGTGGTTGAGGCGCTCAGCCAATTTTTACTACGCGCTGGGTCAACGGGACTTCGTGCAGACCCGCGCCTCGGTCGACCCCGCCGTCACCACCATGTGGGTCAATACCGCGGCTTTTCTCATTGATGCCCCGCAGTACCGTGGCTACGGGCAGGGGTATTTTGAAGATTTCTCGGCGTTCGATAATTTTGTCAGGTCAAAGGACATCGATCCTCATCAGGTGCTGGTCACCGCCAGGTATTTGATGCTGGCTGAGAACATCATCCTCCTGGTCGCGGCTTTCATTCTTTCGATCCGGCTGATTGGTCTCGTTCCTGCTTTCGCGGGGTTTATGCTGGTGGCGCTCGACCCATTTCACATCGAATGGACCACGGTATCTCACACGGATGGGCAGCTGAGCTGCCTGATGATCCTCGCGATCGTTTCTTTCCTCTACTATTTCATGGTAAAGCCCAAGGCGATCTACCTGCTGATCTCCGCGGTTACCACCAGCCTCGCCCTTCTGACGAAACTGCCAGGCTATTTGTTATTTGTCTTTTTCGCCGGTTTCCTGGTGTATGAATTCTTCTGGAAAAGGCGGAGAGCGCTTCCGAACCACAAGAAAGCCTTGAACGATTGGTTTCGGCGCAGCGCTCTGCACATGGGGGTGTGGCTCGCGACCGTCATTATCGTCTATGTAGCGGTCTGGCCGGCCATGTGGGTGGAGCCGATACAGACCTTCAGCCGCCAAATCACAGCGCCGTTTATCTTTGTTGACCGGGAAGAAATGCTGTCCCCCTCTACAGATAATTCCAATACCATCGAGGTGATTCTGCCGGAGAAAGTCCCCGGGGTCTTTCAAAGATTATTAAAGTATCCCGCTGTTGTACTATGGCGTTCAACGCCTGTAACCCTTCTCGGACTTGTGTTGTTTCTTGTGTTAATTTTCAGGAAATCCGGCTTTTTAAGGGAACCCGGAATTAGAGAGATCGCCCTCATTATTAGTATTTTTATCATTATCTTTCTGGCGTTCCTCTCGCTGGCCCAGATGCACAATATGCGCTACATGATGCCGGCGGTCATTTTGATCGATATCATCGCGGCGCTGGGTTGGGTTAGTTTTATAAAGACCATTCTTTCATTAAGTAAACTAAACCTGCGTCTGGCCGCGATCGCGGCGGTCGTGATTTTCATCGCTGCTTTCCAGGTGGCGGCGGTCATCAAGGCATACCCGTATTACGGCAGCTACCACAACCCGATCATGGGCGGAGAAAAGAAAGCCAACGAAACCCTGTTCATCGGGAGCGGCGAGGGGTTGGACGAGGCGGGCAGATACTTAAGCGCCAAACCAGGCGCGGAAGAGATGACTGTGTTGTCATGGTACGGAAATGGCTGCTTTTCGTACTATTTTTCCGGGCGGACGATCAACCTGCCCGTCATACTGAAGGACGCGTACATCGCCGCCAATATCGCCGACGCGGATTACATAGTTGTCTATACAAATCAGTGGCGTCGTAACCGGACCCCCCGCCTGTTTGCGATTCTTGCACAGGCGGAGCCTGAACATTCGATCTGGTTCAATGGGATCGAATACGCCCGCATCTACAAGGTGGATGATCTGCCTACAGACATCTACACGTATTGATTTCTCGGGTTTCCACTACACGAGTGAACACAGGCAAGCCCTGCTGCCGTTGACCAGTTAGACTCATCTAATCACGGATTTATCTACAACGAACGCCAATACACACAAACCCGGGTTTCGTTAATCCTGATGGACGATGGACAAGAATACCTTCTCGTATTCATCCACGACCCGTTGGATTTCGAACTTTTCAGCCACCCGCAGGCTGTGTTTCCTTGCCTGCTGCAACGCGTCCCCGTTCGAAAGCAGCGAAGTCAGACTTTCGCAGAAACCGTCTCGATCCTGAGGAGGGCACAAAAAACCGTTCTTTCCCTGCTCGACCACATCGTTAAAACCACCCACATTTGAAGCGACGATTGCCAGGCCGGCATCCAGCGCCTGCACGCCCACCACCGGGAGCCCTTCGTACAATGAGGGCATGAAGAGGATGTCGCTCTGGTCCATGTGCTGACTTACGAACTGCGGTCTTACCCACCCGGGCAGGCTGAAGCATTCCTTGAGCCCTGATCGGTCAATACGCGCCATGACCTCTGCGCGCAAAGGACCGTCTCCGAGCATGACACAGGTCCATTTGTGATCGCGTAGCTTTTCCATCACATCCATGAACACGGTAAGGTTCTTCTGCTCCACGAACCTGCCGGCGAACAGGATCACCGGCGGTGTATGCCCGGGCAACTCCCGCTGCCCCCGAACGGTAATGCCGTTGGGAATCACTGTGGGTTGGACCTGGTAATGCTCCTGGATCAGCTCCGCTGTGAACGAACTGACCGTTGTCACACCCGAGGCGCGCATCCAGACCGCCCTGGTAAGTGGGTAGATCACGCGGAACCAGCCCGCGGTCTTGTGCGGGGAGCCGCCCGGGATATCCCCCAGGTGGGCGGTAATCACATAAGGGATTCCTGTTATCCTGTTAAGCAAGTATGCCGCGGCTCCCGCGGGAACTGCGAAATGCACATGGATGAGTTCCGGCTTCCAGGATCGGATGATGCTCAACCCTTTTACGAAAGCGCCGAGAATATACATTTTCATGGTGACAAGGCCAGCCCGCGCCTGTTCGCGCCGCATTGCGTTCAAGCGGATCACCCGCACCCCGGCTGTTTTCTCCTCACGGGGCAGCCCGCGAAAATACGAGGTCAATATCACCAGCCCATGTCCGCGCCGGGCGAGCTCTTCGGCGATATCCTGGCAGGCCTTGCCCCCGCCGCCGCCAACAGGCGGGTATTCATGGTTAAGAACGAGAATGCGCACGGTCTACTTCTCGCTCTCCGATTCGATGATGGAACGGATGCTGAAGGTGGACTTTCCCTGGGTTTCGAAATATGTGCGGATGAGCAGTTCAGCGATCAACCCGAAAGAAAGCGAGAAAAAGCCCATGATGAACATGATGATGCTGACCGCGAAGAAAGGTGAGTTCATCACGGACGTGGAGAGGATGATGCGCCTGAGCGCCAGGAAAATCAGGACGCCGGAACTCAATCCCATCAACAATAGCCCCACTCCACCAAAGAAGCGCATCGGTTTCGCCGAATAGCTCATCAGGAATTTGACCGTGAAAAGGTCGAGGATGACCTTCAAGACCCGATCCAGGCCGTATTTGCTTTTCCCTTTTGTGCGTGGATGATGGTTGACCACCACCTCGGTCACCTTTGCCCCGGAATCCTGGGCATAGACGGGTATGAAGCGGTGCATCTCGCCGTACAACCTGAATTTGCTGAGGTATTTGCGCCGGTACGCCTTGAGCGTGCAGCCGTAATCGTGGAGCTTGAGCCCGGTAACGGTGGATATGAGCGCATTGGCGATTTTGGAGGGTAATATGCGTAGCAGGAAATTATCCTTGCGGTTCTTGCGCCATCCGCTGACCACATCATACCCCTCGTCAAGTTTTTCCAGTAGCAGCGGGATATCCGCCGGGTCATTCTGCATATCAGCATCGAGCAGGATGACGATTTCGCCGTCCGAATTATCGATCCCGGCGGCGATGGCGGCGGTCTGGCCATAATTCCGCATCAGTTCAATGATCTTGATCCGCTGGGTTGACTCGCGGATATTCTTAACGATGATTTCCTGGCTCTTATCCGTGCTTCCGTCGTTCACGAAAACCAGCTCGTACCGCATCCCGAGCGGTTCTACTGACCTTTGAATGGTATCGATCAGGGATTGAATGTTTTCTTCTTCGTTAAGGAATGGAATGATCAAGGACAATTTCATATTTTCTCTCTGCTTGAAAGATCAGTCGATGATTGATACGCAAATTTATTATAGGTCAGATACGCTAGCGTGTCCGGGTCTCCTGGTGCCAGGGGGTCAGTTTTTCCTTGGTGAGCCGCAGCAGCAATGTAAAAATTATGCCGAGGATGGAGATGATGATCAATACCGCGTACATGTGGGTAAGCCGCATGGTCTCCCACGCCAACCAGAGGATGGAGCCCAGCCCGCTCCTGCTGTAGATCATTTCCACGCCGATCGTGATTGTTAACGCGCTTTGCAGAGCAAGGCGCGCGCCGCTCATGATGAACGGCAGGCTGCCGGGAAACACGACCTTGCGGAAATGATCAAAGGTGTTGCCGCCGTAATTCTCAACCACTTCGTAGTAAACCGGGTTGATTTGCATCACCCCGCCCATTGTCGTCACCAGCATGGGAAAGAAGGACGCGATGGTTACCATGGCGATGCGCGAGGATTCGCCAAGCCCGAAGATGATGATGATCATGGGCAGTAACGAAAATTTTGGCAGTGGGTGAAGAGCTGCCACAACCGGGTCAAGGGCCTTCCGGATGGGCGGGGACCAACCCATGATCATCCCCAGGATCAATCCCGCCCCGCCGCCGATGGCAAAACCGGCGAGGATTCGGGTGAAGGAGTAATACAGGTCCTTTGTATACGCCCCGCGAAAGATCCCCTCGAATAGGGTTTTCAGAACAAGCGACGGCGCTGGAAATATGATCGCCGAGATAACCCCGTTGCGGGCCAGAATCTCCCATAGCACCAAAACCAGGACGATAGCCGTAAAAGTAATGAGGCGTTCGCGATGCCTGGATAAAGGATTTACCCGGGATGTTTTTCCTGCACGATCTTGATGTCTTCCCGGACCTCTTTCTCGAGCAGATTCCATATCTTCCATCGTATCTCCAAAAATCTTGGGTCATCTTTTTGTGACAGGTCTCGCGGCCGGCTGAAAGGAATATCGATTGCCGCCTGGATCTTGCCCGGGCGGTCAGACATCACAATAACCCGGTCGCTGAGTAGAATGGCTTCATCAATATCATGGGTGACAAAAAGCACCGTTTTGGGGTATTCCCGCCAGATATCCAACAACTCTTCCTGCAGCACGATCCTGGTTTGCGCGTCGAGCGCGCCGAATGGTTCATCCATCAACAACAGGTCGGGGTTGGTGAGAAATGCGCGCGCCAGGGCTACCCGTTGGCGCATCCCCCCAGAAAGCTCGTGGGGATAGTAATTCTCAAAGCCGTCCAACCGGATGACCTTCATAAATTCTCTCGCCTGTCGCTGCCGTTCGGTTTTTGGAATTCCCTTGAGCTCCAGCCCCAACCCAACATTATCCAGAACGGTTAACCAGGGAAGGACACCCTGGTCTTGAAAAACAAGGATCGCGCTTGGATTTTCGTATCCCTCGAAGATCATCTGCCCGGTATCCGGCTTTATCAGGCGGGCCACGATCTTTAAAAACGTGGTCTTGCCGCAGCCGCTGGGTCCAACGATCGAAACAAATTCGTTCTCCGTGATGGAAAAACTGATACGGTCCAACGCCGCCACTTCCCGCTTTGTCCCCCTGGAGTAGCGCTTGCTGAGATCATCGAATATGATCGTGGCTTTGTCTTTGTACATTTCCCTGACGTGCTTTTGAACCAATTCCGCCAGTTGCGAAACCGCAGGTTCGAACAAAATGCTGCCGTGGTAGCAATCAAGTTGATGGATGATCAACCTGCCGATGTCCACCCTGTCCCAGCCGTTGGCCGGCTCATTTCCATACGGCCCGCGCAGGGCTTTGATGAGAATAACTTTGCCCGAGTAGGATGCAACCTCATAATTGCGATCCGCTCTTTTGAGATTGCTTTCCAGTTGACGCACGTTCTCGGGCAGGGCATAGCGGATCTTAGGGGTCTCGCCGCCATTGCTGGATTTCCTTTGCAGGTATCGCTTGACCTGTTTACCGATCACTCCGCGGTAAAACCGCAAGTACTCCAGTTTTCCTTTAGAATCTGACTTTACCCAGATGCTTAGGTGCTTCGCGGCCAGTGTTTTATAATGGGCAAACCCCTGTGTTTCCTCAATCGATTCGCTGGACTTGGTGTCCAGGTTATAGGTATCAAGCATGATGATCAGGGACTGTGCTTCACCCCGGACATACAGCTGCTGCGCGATCTCGTAACAGATTTTTCCGCCCAGCGATTCTCCGACAAGAATATAAGGTCCTTGCGGGGCTACCCGCTTGATCTCGCTGATGCATAAGGAAGCGATGGATTTCAACTGGTCTGCGCGTGGAGAGGGATTGTTGTAACCGACCAGATCCTGCATCGCATAAACAGGGATTTCTGGATCGAGCGCTTTCGCGAGGTGCCGGATGCGCGTGGGATAGCCGCCTTTCCCTGGGATGAAGAACAGCGGCGGGAGCGTGCCAGAGGGATGAATGGGTAACAGGGTGGAAAAGGCTTTGTGCGTTTCCTGGTTGCGAATCATATTCGCCTGGCTGCGCACCGTTGAGGCTTGAAGCAGTACGGATACCGGAAAGCCGGCGCCTATCGCTTCCTCGATCGCCACCACCAGCACAACACCCAGCAATGAATCGCCTCCGACATCGAAGAAATCATCGTTCACCCCGATTCCAGTGATCCCCAGTTGGTCCTCCCATACAGCCAGTAACTTTTCTTCAAGTTCATCGGCTGGCGGGGTAAACGGGTAGGGAAGGTCAGGCCTAACCAGGCTGGGTTGCGGTAATTCCGTGATGGAGATCTTTCCATTGGGGGTCAGGGGGAGCTTTTCGAGCTGGATGAGAAATTGCGGGAGCTGGTGGGCAGGCAGCCTCTCCGCCAGGTACTTGCGCAGATCAGAAATTGGGATTTCTGCCCCGGGTTCTGCAACAAAATATGATACAAGCTTTTTCCCGCCAAACGGGTCTTCGATGGCCCTTGAGACGACCTGGGTGATACCCGGATATTGGCGTATGTGGGCCTCAAGGGTGGTGAGCTCGATGCGGACCCCCTTGATCTTTACCATATTGTCGATCCGGCCAAGGTGTACCAGGTCGCCGCTCGGCAGAAGCTTCCCAAAATCCCCGGATCGAAAATATTGATACCCCGGCCGCGTTGGGTCCTGGATGAAGTGCTTTTGGGTTAATTCGGGGTTGTTGATATAGCCTCGCGCCAGGCTGTCGCCGCCAACCACGATCTCCCCTTCCTCGCCGGCTGGCAGATCATTCCCGTTCTCGTCACGGATATGTATTTCCACATCCCGTAAAGGCTTTCCGGATGGCATCATGCCTTCTTTGGGAAGAGAATCTAACCGGTAGACAAATGAAGCAGCGACCTGCGTTTCTGTTGACGCATACCCCAGGCTCAGTTCTTTGACATTCGGGAAGACCCTTTTGATCGCCTGGATATCACTCGGCAGCCGCTTCTCACCACCCGCGCGAAACTTGTTGACCCCCGGAAAGACATCATCCGGCCTCAAAGTGCCCAGAAAACTGCGGAATACGGTGGGGGTCGTGTGATAAACCGTGATCTCTTTCTCGCGAAGAATATCGGCTAACACCGCCAACCCGTCTTCTTTCAGGTCATGGTAATACATGGATGCCCCGGTAACGAGGGCATTAAACATATGCGTGTGCGGGGCTGAGTAGGTAAAGGTTGAAGCCTGGAGCAGGCGTTCATCCGGCTGGTAATCCCCGTTCCACAACTTGACCATAATGGAACGGACCAGATACCTGTAATCCTCAATTGCGCCCTTGGGGGTACCCATTGAGCCAGAGGTGAACATGATCTGAACAGAGTCTTCCGGCTTGTACCCTACAACCGGGTCGGCAACTTCACGGGTGTAATCCAGGCTATCGCAGTTAATCAGGTCGATGCGGTCCATCGTAAACATTGACTCTGCCTGTTCAGCATAGCGGTCGTCTGTCAGCACGCAAGAAATGTTGGCGATCTCAAGCATTTGCTTGAGGGTGTGCGGCGGGAATGTGACATCCAGCGGGACGAAATACAGCCCGGTCTTCAACACCCCTATCATGGCTGGTATCATGCGCAGCGGGTCTTTCATAAAAAGACCTACACCGAACCTCGGTTCGTTAAACCGGGGGGTTAATCTCTCCGCGATGACATTGGCGTTGTTGTTATTCTGAAAAAAAGAAAGCGCTCCGTTTTTGGTGATTATGAAGTCTTTTTGACCAAACCGGTCCACCGCGCTCCTGACGTACGACCAGAAATCCCCCAATAACGTTTCCTTGCTGATCGTCGCGTCCGGCTGATGAAGCATGGGTCCTCTTTCAGTACTCAATTGGCCACAAATGATTTTACCATTTACACCAATTAACTTTGTTTCATCGCATCATGGTTACATAATGGCACGATTTGGATAGAAATATTTCTAACCTATTCCCCGAGAAAAAGGGACGGCCAAAGATCAACAAAAAAGCCCGCGAAACCGGTCGTCTACTCGCCCAGTAACTGCATGGCGGCTTCAAGCGGCGCGGGGTTCCAGAATTGCTCTTCGGTGATGGGGTTATCCAGGTACCCCTCTTTGACCGCCCAGGTCATGTAAGGAACGATCGATTGAAAGTCAGGGATGCCATCCTGGCTGATGGGCAGCCAGCAGGAATTCTTGATAACCTCAACATCCAGCCCGGTTGCCTCAGAAAGGATCTGCAGGTTATCTTCAGTTTTTCCTTCGTTGTACTTGGCCACACCTTTCATGTACGCCGCCAGGAAGCGCGCCCCGACATCGGGTTTGTCAGTCATCAATGTTTTACCAAACGCGATCACCGAAGTCTGAAAGTCGCCAACCACATCTTCCATTGTTGCCAACAGCACAGAATTTCCAGCGGCCACCAGCTGACTGAGCGTGGGTTCCACGGTGGAAACGAAATCGATACTGCCATTCGCCATGGCATCCATGTATGAAGTGGAAGGCATTTCCACCTGCTCCACATCTGCTAATGTCAGTCCCCCCTGCTCCAGGTAAGCCGCGACCAGGTAAGCGCTTGGATTGGCTGTCGCAATTGCCACCTTCAAACCCTTCAGGTCCTCGGGTCCCCTGACTTCTCCGCTCTCATACAACTCTTTGCGTACCACGATTCCCTGGTTGGTGCAATCAGCGTTTGCATTCACCCTGCCGCGGTCTGCCACGACTCTAATGTTCGGCTCCATGTAAAGCGAATTGATGAAACCCGCGTTAATAGTACCCGCGTACACATCCAGGTCGCCGGAAATCAGCAAGGGTATCACCTGGGTGGAACGGTCGAACTCCACCATCTCCAGATCGATACCATACTCGTCAAAATACCCGGCTTCTTCCGCGAAGAAAAGAGGCGCAAAGGAAAGCTGCGGGCCGCGGTTGACCCTGACTTTCACAATCTCCAGGGTGGGCGCGGGCACTGTTGCCTCGGTTTCTTCAGGGACAGGAGTCTCAATGACAACCCCGGTGGGTGATACGGTAGCCGTTGGTTCAATGTTCGATCTGCAGGCGGACAACAAGATCAAAACCGATAGGACAAATAAAGTGAGGATTTTTGTTTTCATTTTTCTCCAAATATTTGTGAATGAGGCGCTTTACCTACAATTAATTGTTAAGCAGATCCTGTGCTTTTGTCAGGAAACTCGGATTCCAGAATTGTTCTTCAGTAATGATAGAATCCAGCAGACCGGCACCAAAGGCCCATTGCTGGAACTTGTCGATCTCAGAAAAGTCGATCATGCCATCAGCGCTAATTGAGATCCAGCACGAATTTCGCAACACCTCCGCGCTTTCGCCGGTCGCATCCGCAAGGATCTGCAGATTGCGCTCGGTTTTCCCCTCATTATACTTCTCAACCCCCTTCAAATAGGCTGCCAGAAAGCGCACACCTACATCCGGGTTGTCGTGCAGCAGGTTTTTACCAAACGCCAGAACAGAGGTCTGGTAATAACCGACCACGTCCTCGCTCCTGGCCAGGATTTCTGCGCCCCCGGCGGCCATAATGCGGCTGAGATGCAACTCTGTAGGAACAATGGCATCAACGGCCTTGTTATTTAGGGCATCAATGTAGGACGCGGTTGGGATGTCCGTGATTTCCACGTCCTCCAGGCTTAACCCGTTCTGCTCCAGGTATTTGCTGAGAAAATAGATCCCCGGCCCGGTAGGAGGTGTGGAAATGGTGTGTCCGGCAAGGTCTTTGCCCTCCTTAATTTCACCAGATTCGACCAGGTCCTTGCGTACAACGATCGCCTGGAATGTGCACCCGTCCGGCGAGATGTGCCCCCTATCCGCGACGACCCTGATGTTCTCTTCCTTGGCGAGGACATTAAATATCCCCGCGGATGTTGCCCCGGCGTAAATATCCATCTCGCCATTGACCACCAGCGGTATTGCCTCGACAGAGCTGTTGAAAGAAATCTTTTCGATCTCAATGCCGTACTCCGCAAAATACCCCTCAGCCTCCGCGATGATGATGGGGGCGTAACTGGTGACGAGTGCGTAATTCATTTTTAACGTGACCGGTTCATAGGGTTCCTTTACACCTGGCGCAGCCCGAGCGCAGGCGCTCAGAATTATCATGAACACCAAACAGTATATAAGTGGCGCGAATTTCCTGGTCATCTTTTCTCCATTTTCCCTACTGGTCAACCTGGGTGGTCGTTCTCCTGTATTGTTAATACTTAAAAACTCTTTCTTGTATTTTCTGGTTGCTGATTCTCACGTGTTAATCCCTGGTGTGTTTTTATGATTTTGGGAGAACCGAACCGTCAGGATCGCCGCAATCGGGGATGTGGTTTTGAATGATCCTGGCCAGTTGGCTGACGGCCGGCTCGAAGAGGATGCTGCCGTGATAACAATCGAGATGATGGATGATCAACCTGCCGATCGATACCTCGTCCCAACCGTTGGCTTTTGAATCCGCCCCCGGTCCGCGCAACGCTTTGATCAAGACCACCTTGCCGGGGTAAGGGTCAGCGGTGTATTTGCGGCTGGCATCTAATAACCTGCCTTCCTGGCTCCTGATCGCGCCAGGGATGGCAGACAGAGACTGGTCATCTTTTTGAGATGCTGGATGTCTATGTTTGATCCAGTCACTCACTTTCCTGAAAAACGTTTCACGGTAAAAGCGCAGATACTCTTTTTTTCCTCTCCAATCAGATTTGATCCAGATCCTGAGGTGTTTCTTAACCAGCATTTCATAATACTTCAGCTTGTGAAATTTGTATTCGTGTTTATATTTGGATTCCGGAAGGTAATAGGTATCCAGCAAGAACACGTGCGGTTCCTGGTCATATTGCGCCTTGAGCTGCCGGGCAATTTCATAGCAGATCTTACCGCCGAGAGACTCACCCACGAGAATGTACGGTCCGGTTGAAATTTTTCGCATCTCACTTAATAAGAGCGCGGCAATGCTTCGTATTTGACGGGTGTCATGTGAGGACCTGCCAGGGTCAGTGATGTTCTGAAAAGCATACACCGGCATCTGTGGATCGAGCGCCTTTACCAGGTGCCGGATGCGCGTGGGGTAGCCGCCCTTACCGGGGACGAAGATTAGCGGGGGGAGTGTACCGATGGTTTGGATGGGAATGAAGGTGGAAAACTCCTGGCTGGTATCCATCCCCCTGATCAGCCCCGCGAGAAGCCGGATCGTTGAAGCCTGCAACAACACCGAAACCGGTAGGGACTTTCCCGTACTTTCTTCGATGGCGGCCATTAAGACCGCTCCAAGGAGAGAATCACCGCCCAGGTCAAAGAAATCATCAAGCACACCGATGCCCGAAATTCCCAGCTGGTCTTCCCACACCTGTTGAAGCCCCCGCTCAAGATCATCGGCCGCGGGTACAAATAGATATGGCAACTCCGGGCGTGTCGTCCTGGGGGGCGGCAGTTTTCCGATGGCTACTTTTCCTGTCCCGGTCAGAGGTAACTCATCCAGGTTGATATAGTATTGCGGGATTTGTTGGGATGGCAGCCGTTCTGCCAGGTATTTCCTCAGTTCTGTTATGGGAACCGTGATCCCGCTTTCGGTCACAAAATACAAAACGATCTTTTTGTTGCCGTGCCCATCGTCAACCGACCGGGTGGCCACCTGCACCACGCCGGGATAGCCAAGCGCGAGATTCTCTATACTGCTGAGTTCAACCCTGACACCTTTCACCTTTACCATGTTGTCAATCCGACCCAAATGTTGCAACTGGCCGTCCGGTAATATCTTACCAAGGTCGCCGGTTTTATAGTAACGGAAGCCGGGATTGTCTGGATCGGGGATGAAACGCTCATTAGTCAGGACCGGGTCGTTGATGTACCCGCGGACCAGGGTGTCACTGTAGACTACGATCTCGCCTTCTTCTCCCTGCGGCAGCCGGGTTCCGTTCTCATCCCAGATGAAGACCTTGAGATCATCGCATGGATACCCGGCTGTTATGCGGATGTCATCCAGATCCTGGTCAAGGAGCAGATGTGATTGCGAGACCCTGTGCGTCTCAGTTGCTGAAAAGTTTGGAATATAATATTTCACGCCCGGGAAGTGCCGCCGTATGGCGATCAAATCCCTGTTCAACAGTTTTTCGCCGCCGACGATGGCGTGCCGAACACCAGGAAATCGCATTTCCCTGTCGATCGTTTCAATGAAACCTCTAAACACCGCCGGTGTGGCTCGAAATATAGTGATTTTGTTATCGAGGATCACCGAGGCAAGATCCGCAAATCCATCGGCTTTGAGGTCATGAAAATAGATCGTCGTTCCATAAAACAGCCCCCTGATGGTGACCAGCCAGGTGGCGGAGTAGGAAAAGGTGGAAAGCAGCAGGATGATGTCATCAAACCTGGTATCCCCATCGATCAACCCAAGATAGATTTTTCTCGCCAGGAACCTGTAATCCTCAATCGCCCCCTTCGGTTCTCCCAACGACCCCGATGTGAACAGGATCCTGATGGTATCCTCAGGCTTGTAAGTGATCACCGGCTCCGGATAAATCGCTTCGAAATTGATGTCATCCAGATTGATGACGGGGATATCATCTTCGACCACCTGTTGGATTCGGCTTAGATGATACGCATCAGTCAGGATCAACCTGATATCGGCTGTGTGGATCACTTGATTTATCGTCACATCTGGATGCACCACATCCAGGGGAATAAAGAAATTGCCGGATTTCAATACACCTATCATGGCAGGTACGATCTTTACCGGGTCGGCGATGAATAGCCCTACGCCTGCCTGATGTAGATACTGCCTGGAGATCTGCTGCTGAATCGCGTTAGCCCGGTTATTGTTCTCCTTGAAGGTAAGCCTGCCGTCCCTGGTAAGGATGTATGGTTTATCGCCGCATTTCTCAACGTTATGCCGGATATACTCCCAAAATTTGTTCAGTATGTCTTCTTTCGTAATTTCGACTGGACTTTTTCGCAGCATCAGGTTTTTTAATGGGGGTAAGGGCTCTGGAGGTTTCCGGTTTCTTTTGTAGAAATTATACTGTCTAATATCGAATTTTCTCTCGACCTAATAAATTTCTTTGATTTTTCACGTCCGTTCCGATCGGCGGCGATGAACCAGGTCGCTCCCGATCTGTTGAATGAGGGCAATGGGTCAGGGATTTGATTGGCAGCTTCCACAGCGTGTATTTGCCTGTCAATTGACAAGCGCAATATCAATCTGCTGCCTCCCAGAGATTTGTCATCACAAGCTTGTTGATATAATTGAATGGCAATCCACTAAAGGGCACCATCACAGGAGTTCACCGGAGTTGGAACAGGTAAAGAATCCAGGCAGGTTGATGCGCCAGACGGTCATCGAGCCATCCCGTAGATGGGGCAGCCTCAATTTCCGCGAGTTGTGGGAATACCGCGAACTGCTCATCATGCTGGCTATGCGCGAGGTTCAACTGCGCTATCGCCAAACCTTCCTGGGGGTTGCCTGGGTGGTGTTGCAGCCGCTGTTAACCACGCTCATTTTCACCTTCATCTTTGGCGGGCTGCTCGGCGCCAGCTCAGAGAATGTTCGCTATGAATTATTCGCCTTTGCCGGGTTGATCCCATGGAACGTGTTTTCACAATCATTGCAGAGAGGCGGCGTCAGCCTGACGCGCGACCTGCGACTGATCACCAAAATCTTCTTCCCGCGCGTAATCATCCCCATGGCGAACGCCCTGTCAACGCTGGTGGATTTCGCGGTGTCCTTTGTCATCCTCATCATCCTGCTGGTTATCTACCGCGTTCCGATCACCTGGTCATTCCTATCATTGCCCCTGATCCTGGCGCTTACACTGCTGCTGTCGATCGGGATGGGGGTCATTTTCGCAGCATTAAACGTTTATTATCGTGATTTCACCTATGTGCTGCCATTCCTGATCCAGGTCTGGCTTTTCGTTTCCCCGTTAGCCTACTCATCCAGCATTATTCCAAAGAACTGGGAGTGGGTGTATTCGCTCAATCCGATGGCTGGCATCATCGATGGATTCCGCTGGGCGGTTTTCGGCACGATCGCCTTCCCTGCCCGCGCCATGGGATATTCGGTGGTGGTATCGGTGCTGGTATTTACCATCGGGATGCTCGTTTTCAGGCGTCTCGAGCGCAGTTTCGCGGATGTGATCTGATGGCCAACGAGATCCTGGTATGTGAGAATATTTCCAAACGCTATCGCATCCGGCCGACGGTTGGAACGGGATGGCACCGCAACCGGCGGGTGTTGGTGGATGACATTGCGCAATTCACAAAGGTCTTGCGCGGGAAAAAACGCGACGAGAATTTCGTTTCTTTCTGGGCGTTGAAAGATGTGTCCTTCACCGCCCAAACTGGAGATGTGATCGGGGTGATCGGCAGCAACGGGGCGGGAAAGAGCACGCTCTTGAAGATCCTGAGCCGGGTGACCGAGCCCACCAGCGGGAGAGCCGTGATCACCGGCCGCGTCGGATCCCTGCTGGAGGTGGGGACGGGATTTCATTCGGAGCTTACCGGGCGGGAGAACATTTTCATTAGCGGCTCCATCATCGGGATGTCGCGCGCTGAGATCAAAAAGAAATTCGATGAGATCGTGGCGTTTTCTGGCGTAGAAAAATTCCTCGATACGCCCGTCAAGCGTTTTTCATCAGGGATGGAAGTGCGGCTGGCGTTTTCAGTGGCTGTCCATCTGAACCCCCAGCTTCTGCTTGTTGACGAAGTCCTCTCCGTGGGAGATGCGAGCTTTCAGCAAAAGAGCATGAGCAAGATCCAGGAAGTATCTCGGAATGGCGGCGTGATCCTCTTCGTCAGCCACAACATGACAACGGTCGCGTCTTTATGCAACAAGGCAATCGTCCTTGAGCGGGGAAATGTGACCTATGAATTGGGCGGCACTGCCGGGGCGATCGAACACTATCTGAACGCCGCCAAGCAGAACCAGCTCTCGAGAAAATCCGGGGGCGAATATCATGGAAAAACCTCCCGGGTCACGATCAACCAGTTCGATGTGCAGGACGGGAATGGATTCGGCGTTCAACAGCTGGTCAGCGGTCTGCCTGCCCGGTTTGTCATTGATTACGAGATCTCCCCGTCGTTGTCGCTGGATGACGTCGGCTTCGTGGTCCTGGTGAAGACTCTGAACGGAGAAGTGATCGCCAACCTCAGCAGCCCCAGGGGCAGGAGCAATTCCGGGGTTCAGTCGCATAAGGGAAAGGTCGGATGTTTGATCAACAATTTCCCCCTCTCGCCCGGGACGATCAGCATGACGCTGCTGGTGGAACACAAAGGCGATGTTCTGGATGTGATAGAGGATATCTTTGTGTGCGAAGTGCTGCGAAACGGCCAGCCCGAAGAAAGGGGCTTTCAGCATCACAAGGGCTGGGTGGAGATCGATAACGAATGGCAGGCTTTCTCGTCGTAGCAGCCTGCACCTGTCTGGCGTTTTTTATTGTGCGATGGGGTTAATTAACCGATAAGTAATTTGGACGTTGTTACTGCGTTTCAGATTTTATTCTTCTTTCGCGTTTCATTCTGGATTGTCAACCAAATCCACATATTCCAACGCGCTGCCAATGAGTTGCCAGCTTATTCGGAAATCAGGCGAGTGTATAATGGAGTATCGAACAGCAGTCTGACCGAAAACCCACGCTGCCATGAGCTACCGGGTTAAATCAGACGATCACATTCCGGTTTCTTTCAAATCCAGCAATTGATTTGCGGAGCTGAACAATGCGGTTTT
>CAYYBP010000005.1:0-335 GCA_964470275.1 uncultured Anaerolinea sp.
ATATTCATTTCTCACCTATCAAACGCGCGCTTGAATCTCTTGGCAGCTGGTTCATGCGCATCGTTTCCGGCACCGACGCGCCTGACGCTCCCAGCGGCTTCCGCGCCTATTCGCGCTACGCCGCGCTTCACCTCCAGGTCTTTAACCGCTATTCCTACACGCTTGAAACCCTGGTGCAGGCGGGCAAGGAGCACATGAAACTTGCGCATCTGCCGATCGTTACCAACCCATCCACCCGGCCTTCCAGGCTGCACAAGGGGCTGTTGAACTTCATCTGGCGCCAGAGCGGCACGATCATTCGCTCGTACGTTTTATACCAGCCATTAAAGACCTTT
>CAYYBP010000005.1:345-39715 GCA_964470275.1 uncultured Anaerolinea sp.
ATTCCCTTCCTTCTCGCTTCCGCCATTCTCATCGGACGTTTCTTGTATTTTTATTTCACCAACCAGTCAGGTGTCGGGCGTTATATCCAATCTGTTTCGATTGGCGGCACACTCGGGATTTTTGGCCTGATCCTCGTGACCATGGGCTTGCTCGGCGACGCCATCAGCACCAATCGCCAGATGATGGAAGAGATGATGGTGCGGCAGCGCGACGGGGTCCGGCTTGACGACAACAGCGTTTCCATCAATGGCTGCAAACTCTTAAGGCGCGGATAGGATCGATCTTGGAAAAGCGACATCTTGGTTTTGTGCTCTCCTATCACCTGCCGAAATATATCCGTTCAACCACCTTCCGAGCCGCCCTGGAGGAGAACCCTTCTGTCGTTCTGGACGACGCGGTAAACACCAGCCCGAAGCTTAAACGCTACGTGGAAACCTTTGGCAAGATCAAAAAGATCCTGCTTAAGCGCCAGACCCGGCTCTGGCTGGTCAACTTTCGCGGGCACGAGATCTATTGGCCGGTGCGCTGGCTGGTGGGCAAAAAGTCGAAGATCATCTTTGACCAGCTGATTTCGGCGTACGATGCCTGGGTCAACGAGCGCAAAACCTTCAAAGCCAACTCATTGATCGGGCGGGTCGTGTACCGGATCGAAAAGGCGATCATGGCTGACGCCGACTACCTGCTCACCGACTCCAGCAGCCAGGCGGCCTATTACGCCGATCTGTACCGCGTGCCGGTGGAAAAATTTACCGTGATCCGCGGCAGCGTGAATGAAAGCCTGTTCTCGCCGGTTTCCACCCCCAAGAAGTTCGACTTCCCCGAGGATTTCATCATTTTCACCTACGGGTATTTCATCCCGCTGCACGGCATGCATCTGATCCTGCCGGTGGCTGAAATGCTACGCGACCTGCCGGTGCGTTTTATGATCGCCGGCGGGCGCGGAAAAGCGCTGACCGACTTTCTCGCCACCCGCGAGAGGAAGGGCTTAACCAACATCAGCCACACACCATGGATCAATTTCAACGAATTGCCCTCGTACATCCGCGGCGCAGGGTTATGCCTGGGGGGTCCGTTCGGCGACTCAAAACAGGCGAAACGTGTCATCACCGGTAAAGCGCTGCAATTCCTGGCCTGTCAAAGCCCTACCGTGATAGGTTTAAGCGACGAAACCCGGGAGATGTTCACCGATAAGGTCAACTGCCTGCTGGTAAAACTGGGGTCGCCTGAAGCCATCGCGGAGGCCATCTCGTGGGGTTATCACAACCGCGAAAAGCTGCCCGAGATCGCCCGGCAGGGCAGGCTGACCTACGAGAAATATTACTCGATGGAAATACTGAGCCGGGATCTCAACGCTTTTATCAACACTGCTTTTCAAGCGATGCCATGAACTCCGCCGACAGTATTATGTACACATTCTCGTTAAGTCAATTCCACGGAATTCTTGTGTAGATGGTCACAAAAGGAATCTTCCAGGAAACTTTTTCAAAGGTGGTGCTGGTTCTCGCCGGTTTTGTGCTCAATATTGTCCTGGCGCGGGAATTGGGGCCGGCGGACTACGGCATTGTTGGCATCATCCTGAGCATCATGTTCGTGTTTGAGCTCTTCCTCACCAACGGGCTGCGGCAGTCGGTCAGCAAGATCATTTCCTCACAGCCGGTGAATACCCGTGCGCTCTATAAGCAAGCGTTCCTTATCCAGATGGTCTTCAGTCTGTTCCTGGTGGCTGGCGGTCTCTTGATCCTTGGCCGCGTGGCCGTGTGGCTGCAGATCGAGGAATACAAAAACCTGCTCTACCTCATCCTGGTCATTATCCCTGTCAAAGGTGTTTTCTTCCTCAATCTCGGTTTCCTCAACGGTCAGTTTAAATATAAGCAGCACGCGCTGGCGAACTCGGTTTATTCCATCTTCCGATTGGTGATCGCTTTGATCCTGCTCTACACGACGCATAACGGGGTGCTGGCGGTTCTGCTGGGCACGCTTGGGGCTTTTCTACTCTCGCTCCTCTTCGCTAAGGTTGAGTGGACCAACCCGGATGTGACCGGAGGTGTATCAACCCGCTACCTGCTGGACCTCACCTGGGGAGCGCTGCTCTTTTACCTGCTGGTGAACGGCTTCCTGAACATTGACGTCCTGCTCCTGCGTGGACAGGGTCTCAGCGAAGCTACCGTTGGCTATTACAAGGCCAGCGCGAGCATCGGTCAAATCCTCTATTTTCTATTCATTTCCATTTCCCAGGTCTCTTACCCGGCGATCGCCAGGCTCTTTGCCCAAAATCTCTTTTCTGAATTACGAAATGTGGTCCACAAGCTCTTCCTGGCTGTCTTTTACGCAACGGCTTTGGCGTTTGTGTTTACCTCGTTCTTTTCCGAGCCGATCGTGAGAGTCTTCTTCGGCAAGGCTTATCTGCCGGCGGCGGGACTGACCCCATGGTACACCCTCAGCATTGGGTTGCTTTCCATCATTATCATGCTCGGCAACATGATGATCGCTTTTGAGCATAAAAAGAATTACCTGCTCTACCTGCTGGGCTCGCTGATCCTTTACGTGGTCATCGTGATTTTCACAACCGGCTGGCTTGAGATTTTTGCCCCGCCGGCGGCGCTGATCATTGTGACGACCCTGAGCAGCCTGCTGTTCATTGGTATCCTGAACCGTGAATACAAACAGCTCTTCAATGTGCGCAGCCTCGGCCTTACCGTCGGCTGGCTGATTCTCATGGCGGTAGTCGCAATTTTCTTAAACAAATACCTGGTCAACTTCATAAATCCGTTGTTCGCGGGCGCGCTGGTATTTGTTGCCTACACCCTGGTGAGTTACTTCACCATCCGCCAGGTGCGCGAATCGGTGAAAAATGTAATAATCGTATTGTTGGGCAAGAGAGAACGCGGCACACAGGAAGGGAGCGATTTATCATGAAAATGATCATCCTGATTCCAGCCTTCAACGAGGAAGATACCATCGTCCGAACCATCGAAAACATTCCGCCCAGCTTTGAAGGCATCGACCAGGTTTCCATGCTCGTTGTCGACGATGGTTCGACAGACGCCACCCCGCTCCTGGCAGAAAAAGCTGGCGCTGTGGTGATCTCTCATACCCGCAATCGCGGGGTGGGTTCCGCCTTTCACACCGCCGTGCAATACGCGCTCGAAAACCAGGCGGATATCCTGGTGGGCATTGACGCCGATGGGCAGTTTGACCCGAACGAGATCCCGGCGCTGATCGCCCCGATCTTGAGCCGGGAAGCGGACATGGTCATCGGCAACCGTTTCAGCAATGGGATCCCGGAGCACATGCCGCGCATCAAGTACCACGGCAACCGCATCGTGGCCCGCCTGGTAAATTCCATCGCCGGGTTATCCCTTGCAGATGTGTCCTGCGGCTTTAGAGCGTACGATGTGGAGGCGCTGCTGCGTCTGAACATCTACGGTGAATTCACTTACACCCACGAAACCATCCTTTCAGCGGTATACCAGGGACTCAAGGTGGTTGAACACCCCATCAGCGTGCGCTACGACCCAAAACGCCGCTCGAGGGTGGCGGATTCCGTGTTCAAGTATGGGGTGCAAACCAGCAAGATCATCCTGCGGGTGCTGCTGGATTACCGCCCGCTGCGCGTCTTCGGCACCATCGGCGGTGTTCTCATCGGCCTGGGTGTGGCGATGGTGCTCTTCCTGTTCGGTCATTACATTCTCACAGGCTCTTTCACCCCCTATAAAACCGTGGGGTTCGTGTCGCTCGGGTTTTTCATTTTTGGGATGTTAACCCTGATCATCGCGTTGATCGCGGATATGCTCAACCGCATGAAGCGCAACCAGGATAAGATCCTGGTCGAAGTCAAGCGCATGCATTACAGGCGTTAATCGCGAAGAGTGGGCGGAAGAAAAATGTTGCATTTCATACGGTCGAAATTTCTCCCACCAGAAAGCCCTCAGGAGCTTTTCCTGCGGACGATCTACCACCGCCTGCAGGCAATGCCCTTCTTTGTCAGGCGGCAGATCAGGCAGGCGCGCGCTTCGTATCAACCCTGGCTCACCAGCCGCTCGCTGGAACCGCTGCCCGCAGGGTTTGAGGCGCAACCCGCGGTGACGTTCCTGGTGGCAGTCAAGCCGGGCGATGAAGCCAACCTCGCCCGCACCCTTGATTCCCTGATCGCCCTCAGCCTTCCCCGCTGGGAAGCCGTGCCTGTGCGCGAAGGGCAGGGATGGCTCAACATTCATCCGGACTTCACCAGTGATACCCGCATCCGCGCGGTGATGACCGCCGCCGAGGTGAGAAACGCCTGGTATCCGGTCGCCCGTGGAGGATTCCTGGTCTTTTGCGCGGCCGGGGATGAATTTATCGACGCGACCCTGGACCATTTCTACCAGGCTTTGCACACGAACCCAGATGCTGATATTTATTATTCTGATTGCGAGTATCAACCGGTTGAGAGTTCGGAATACCGCCCATTCTTCAAACCAACCGCGGTTTCGCCGGAATTGATGTATTCGATCAATTATCTCTCCCGCGCTTTTCTGAGAGTTTCTACATTAAATGAACAAATTTCAGCGGTTGACTACTCGGATGGATTGCTGGCGGGCGAATACAAGTTGTTGCTGCAGCTGCTGGCCAGCAAAACCCCCGCCTGTCACATTGCGCGCGTCCTGCTCAGGCAGACCGGGCTTTCAAAAACCAACCTGGATGCCATGAGTGATCGAATCAGGGCGCATTACGACGACCAGGGCTACAAGAATGCGACGGTTACCGGAAGCGGCGAGACCCGCCGGTTGAATTGGGATTTTGGCGAGCCTTCCGTGTCCCTCATCATCCTCAACCGCGATCACGGCGCCTGGTTGAAGTCGCTGCTAACATCCATCTTTACGCTCACCGATTACTCGAATTTCACAGTCATTATCGTGGATAACGACAGCACCGAGCCCGAGGTTCGAGGGATATACGACCGGCTGGCTTCCAACCCGCGGGTGAGCGTTGTGCCTTATGAAAAAACATTCAATTACTCCGAGGCTATCAATATCGGGGTGTCCTACTCTGAAACCGATGTGATCGTCCTGATGAACAACGATATGCGCGTGACCCAGCCCGGCTGGCTGGGTGAGCTGGTGCAATGGGCGCTGCACCCTGAGATCGGGGTGGTGGGCGCCAAACTGTTGCACCGCAACCGCTCAATCCAGCACGCGGGGATCATTCTTGGCATGAACGGGTTTATCGGGCATCTTTACCTGAACGCGCCGGAGCATTATCACGGTCTGGCGGGTTCGGCGGACTGGTACCGCAATTTCTACGCCATCACCGGAGCCTGCCAGGCGATGCGGCGCGATCTGTTCAACCAGGTTGGCGGATATGACGAGCGATTCAGGCTGGCGTTTGGCGACATTGATTTTTGCCTGAGAGTGGCGGGCGCTGGGTATCGCAACCTGTACAACCCGCACAGCCAGCTCACCCATTTCGAAGGTGGTTCCCGCGGTTATGAGACCCCGGTGAAGGACATCCTGCTGGGGTACGAGGAATTACGACCGTGGCTGGAAGTGGATGATCCATATTTTTCCCCCAACCTGACCTACACGCCCATTCCCAGGGCGAACGACAACCCCAACGCCATCAATGAGCGCCTGTTAAGAATTGAAAACCGGAAACGCTCACTCGTTTCCGGTCCAGCCAATAAAGGTTCAAAGAATACTTAGTTTACATACGATCGCGCGATCTGGATGATCCAGGTTCCCGGGTTGTTCACGCTGCCCGACCCGGTTTGTGTTTACGCGTCTTTTGCGGCAAGCTTTGCTTCAATGTTTGCCATCAACTCGCCTACATTGGCGAAATTCTGGATCTCGCTCTGGGCAAATTCGATATCGAATTCAAGCTCAATGGCGATCATCAGGTTGATGTGCGACAGCGAATCCCATTCATCCACATCGTCGGCGGTCAATTCGGGCTTGAGCTCGATTGTATCGTTATCGAAGACGGTTCTGAATACATTGGTTAATCTTTCGGTCAGGTTCATACGTTACTCCATGGTTGATGTGTCACCCGGGTCTTTGCCTTCGTAAATGGCTTTTAAAACACGGCGTAAAATTTTCCCGCTCTGGTTTTTTGGCACGCGGTCGATCAGGTGGAATTCGGCCGGGATGGCGGTCGTGGAGACTTTGTTCGACACGTAGATCCGGCACTTCAATTCCAACTCCTTGCTCCATTCTACACCATTGCGCAGCTTAATGAAGGCGATGATCCTTTTATGCAGGAGCGGGTCATCCGCTCCGATGACCGCCACGTCGACGATCTCCTCGATCTCAAGCAGGGCGCTTTCCACCTCGAAGGGTCCCACCAGGTGCCCGGCGGTGTTGATGACGTCGTCCGCCCGGCTGACATACCAGAAGTAGCCATCCTCATCCTGGTAAGCCAGGTCGCCCGAGTAGTAGATGTCGCCTTTGAATTTATCGGCGTAGGCGGCGTCGTTGTGGAAATAAGTTCTGAACATGGAGCGCCAGCCCTTGCGCAGGCAAAGGTACCCCTGTTCCCCCGGTTTGGCCGGCTTTTCCTCTTCGGAGTAGATCATGGCTTCAACACCTGAGCGCGGCACGCCCATTGACCCGGGTTTCACCGGGATCGGCGGGCGGTTGGCGATCATCATCGATCCGGTCTCGGATTGCCACCAGTTATCATAGATTTCGACGTGGAAGACTTTTTTCCCCCAGTGGTAGATCTCGGGGTTCAGCGGTTCTCCCACGCTGTACATTCTTTTCAGCGCGCTGAAGTCATAATCCTTGAAGCGGTTTTCATCCTCCTGCATCAGCATGCGCAAGGCGGTGGGCGCGGTGTACCAGATGTTGATCTTATGCTCTTCCAGGATGCGCAGCCAGCTATCAGCGTTGTACGTTCCGCTAAACTGCAGTTGGCGCGCTGCGGTGCTGAAGGGCGCGATGATGCCGTACACAAGCCCGGTGATCCAGGCGGGGTCTGCGGTGCACCAGTAAAGGTCATCCGTCTCAAGCTGCATGATCTCCTGGAAGGACTGCTTCATATCGGCGATCGCGCTGTGCACGTGAAGCGCGCCCTTGGGCTTACCGGTCGAGCCGGAAGTGTACTGCAGAAATGCCGGGGTTTCCGCGTCCAGCTGGTGCGGGTATTCGAAGACGCTTTTTTCCTCGGCCAGCAATTTTTTCAGGCTCAAGACAACATCGGATTGATGCTCGTCCTGGTCGACCGTGAGGATTTTTTCCAACGCGGGCAGCTGGTTTTTGATCGAAACGATCTTGCGCAGCAGGCTCTTGCGGGTGATGACGAGGCGTGTGTTGCTGTTCGCCAGCCGGTCCAGCAGACCTTCTTCACCAAGCGTGCCAAAGAGAATGCAAGAGATCCCTACAAGTTTTTGTACCGCGAAGAAGACGGAGATCAACATCGGGCTTCGCGGCAGGAAGATGCTGACGATGTCGCCCGCTTTGATGCCCAATTGCCGCAGCACAGCAGCGATGCGGTTGGATTCCAGTTCAAAAAAATTAAAAGAAAATGAGTGTTCGCTCAGATCGTTCCCGATCCAATGCAGGGCTTCCCGTTCCCCCAACCCGCTTTCTACATGCCGGGTGACACACTCATACGCGATGTTATTGGTTGTCATAAATTCCTCCTAAGGGTCCATTGCTTGACCGGACGGATAGGTTGCGCCTGCATCTCTACCTTGGAACTAGAAAGGCAGGATGAAGACGTTGTTTAGAGTATACCCGAAAAAATCCCCCGTTCTGCCGCCTCAAAAATATGAGGTAGGTTAAAAAATGAAGATTTGTTGTAAAAAGCTCCTGTGATTCGTAAAGTATAATGAAACAACAAATATGATCTACCTGTCGCTGCTTATCTACCTCGCCCTGGCGGGGCTGTTTACCCTGAGGCTCTTTAATGTGCTCACCCTCAGCAAACTGACCATCGCCTTTTTTGCCGTGGTCACCCTGGGGAATATCCTGGTTATAGAGCTGCTTCACTTTTTCAAAGCGCTGAATTCACCGACAGCCTTCCTGCTGGTTCAGCTTGTGATCTGTCTAGTAGCGGGGGTGGTCCTCATTGACCCCACTGCGCGAGTCTTCAAATCCAGGCTGCCACGCCTTGAGTTCAAGCTCCCGAAACAACACTGGATCGAGTGGGCGTTATCCGTGATGATCCTTGTCGTGCTGGGCGTTGCTCTGTACGTCGGCACCCTCAGCCCGATCAACAACTCGGATTCGCTCCACACCCACCTGCCGCGGATCTACTACTGGATCCAGCACGGTTCGCTGCAAAGTTGGGATGCCACCGCCGCTACCCAGGTCTTCTATCCGATCAATATTACGCTGCAGGGGGCGTGGCTGTTCCTGCTGAGCGGGTCAGAGATGTTCCTGTTCCTGGCGATGTGGCTGGGGCTGGCAGCCGCGGCTGCATTCATCTTCGAAATCGCGGAATTATTGGGCGCGACCCGCGCCGGCGCGCTATTGGCCGCGCTTGTCAGTCTCAGCTTTCCGGTTGTGCTGCTGCAGACCTATTCCTACCAGGGGGATGTGTTTGTCGCGACGTTCATCCTGGGTTCGGCATTTTTCCTGCTCAGATATCACCGTGATTCGCTGCCGGTAAACCTGGCGTTGTCATTGCTGCTGGCAATCGTCAGCGTGGGCGCGAAGCAAACCTCGTGGCTCTATCTCCCGGTTTACCTGCTAGCAGTCTTGATTCTGATCTTGAAAAAACGCATTTCACAGCGCACGCTGCTCTCAATGCTTGGATTGGCAGTCGCGTTTTTCCTGTGTTTCTCATCCTTGAAGTTCATCCAGAACCTGTCAGAAACCCATGTGCAGGAAACCAGCATGATCGACCCGGGTTTTATCGGGTACCTCAGAAGTATGGCGTCTGACCCTCCCGAAAAATTCACAACCAACGGCTTGCGCTATCTATATCAAAGCCTCAGCCCGCAAGGATTCAATAGCAACCTGTTCTTCAAACTGGATAACACCAGGATTAAACTCTTTAAAGCGGTCACCTCCCGCTGGAATATTGACCTTGAATCAAAAAAATACATCCCCGCTTTGGAGGATACATTCTTTGTCTACGACTCCAGGTGGCCTCTCAATGAAGATGGCGCCTGGTTTGGTCCATTGAGCTTTACCCTGCTGACCGCAGGGATGGTCATTGCCTTGATCAGGCGGGACAAGACGCGCAGGATCTATTTGGCACTGGTGTTTATCCTCCTGCTGTTATTCATCTTCGGCCAGGTGATCCTCAAGGGAGACGGATGGGGTCCAAACCGCGGCAGGCACATGACCATCCCGGTGATGCTGCTTACTCCCCTGGTCGGACTGTTGGTGCCCCGCCAGCGTTTGTTGCGCGTATTGATTGCACTGCCGCTTTCCCTTCTCTCTGTTTATCTATCGCTCTCCGTGTTATTCATCAACGACGCCCGACCCCTGGTGACTACAAATTCGCTCTTTGCCTACCAGGCGCGCGTGGTTGACAACATCCGGGTGACCAACATCCTTAATGCCCAATACCGGGCTGCCAGTGAAAAGGCGGTCAAAGCGCTTCTTCTCACCAGCCCTGACCGGTCGAATATCCTGGATAATGATTATTACACCCGGCTCTTCTACCAGAACACCGGGGACATCCCGGATGTCGAGTTTGTTAATCAAAACCTGGACCCACACACTCCGCTCTACCTGTTGATCGAGGACCGCACCCTGCTGGAATTTGCCTTGTTTGGTATTAACCGCACCCGCGATCTCCACCCTGTGCGCGCGCTGGCGGATGTTCCGAATGGCGCTAATGTACTCGTCTCCCGGCAGATCCTTTCCACACCTCCTGCTGAGACGCGGCTCGTCGCGGAAAACGAGCGCTATATGATCCTTCTCCGGCAGAAGTAAAAACCTTGACCTCCATTTTTGAAATATATGCTCTCGAGATGTAAAAGGATCAACTACGTTGAGTCAATTATCAGCAGGCCAGGCTGAAAGCCCCTCAGATCAGGGTGAAGTGCGTCCAGTGACCCGGAAGAGGCTCACGATCATCACCAGTTTGCTGGGGGTGGTTGTGCTGGCGCTGCTTGGCTGGTACTTGTACCGCAACCGTGAGGTCTTCGCATCGCTGGGCAATATCACGCCCTGGCAGATTGTGCTGATCTTGCTGACGGAAACCGTCAGTATTCTGCTGGGCAGCCTGATGAATTACTCGCTTATCCGGCGTTTTGGCTACCATGTCACTTTCCGTGATAGCGTGCTGCTTCAATATATCAACAACTTCCTTAACAAGGTGCTGCCGACAATAGGTGGGGGCGCGGCATTTCGGGGTGTGTATCTCAAGAAGAAATACGCTTTCCCGTATTCGCAGTTTGTCTCGACCCTGAGCGGGTTCTACGTGATCAGTTTCGTGGCTATCTCGACCATTGGCCTGTTGTGCATGTTATTCTTCTACGTGACCTACCGCGAGGTGAACTGGGTCATTATCCTGGCGTATTTCGCCCTGCTCATACCATCCCTGGTGATCATTCTCTTTTCACCGCGCCTGCCCGAAACGAGCAACCGCATGCTGAGGATCCTCCGCAACGTGGTGGAAGGCTGGAATGTTGTGAAAAAGGATAAGCGATTTGTGCTGTTCTATGGAGTGATCGCTGTTGTGCAGTTGCTGATCTCCGCGTGGCAGATGCTGGTGGGTTTCCAGGCGCTGGGGGTGTCCGCGGGGTTCATCCAGGCATTGTTCATCTGTTCGCTGGGCATCATCCTGAGTTTTCTCAGTTTCACCCCGGACGGGATCGGGATTCGTGAAGGGGTGTACATTTTTTCTGCCAGGCTGGTGCAGATCCCGCAATCTATGTTGGTGCTCGTTTCACTCCTGCTGCGGGCGCTGTCCATTTTCAGCACGATGATCATCGGCGGAATCGCTTACCTCGCGCTGCTGCACGAGCTAAGGCGAATCGAAGAGAACAAATCGGGCATGCTTAAGCCGGGTCAGGCCACTTAAACGCCAGACCTTCTCTAATCCCCCGTATGTACTGCTTGAACTTTTTTCGTTTTAAGTTGAAGAAGAAGCCGCGCACGATCGCCGCGCTGATGAAGATCAACCTGGGGAGCGGGTCAAGGTGCTTGCGTGCAAACAATATCTGGTTGCGGTTGATCAGGTAGATCTTGAAGACATTGTCGCTCTTGGTGGCGTACGAGTGAAAGTGGCGCGCGCGCACATCCCAAATCATTTCGATTTCAATACCTTTTTCCCTGGCGCGATAGCAAAAATCCACGTCCTCGTAGTACGTGCCAAAGCCTTCATCGAGCAGACCGACTTTCTCGATCACGTCCCGGTGCATGAAAAGGATGCAGCCCGAGAAGAAGTGCGGCGGTGTCTTGCGCAGCGCGTCCACCGGGCGATGATTGTTGAGGTTGACCGTTCCGCCCAGCCAGGTGACCACCCTGCCGCCAGTGTTGTACACCAGGTTCGTGTCGCGCAGCAGGATCAGCGGCGAGTAGATGCGGTCATGGCGGGTGGCGTGAGCCAGCATGGCGTCGATAAAACCGGGGTCAAGTTTCACGTCGTTGTTCATGATGATGAAGTGGCTGATGTCCGCTTGCTTGAGCAATTCCCGCAGGCCGATATTCACTCCGCCCGAAAACCCTTTATTCTCCGCGGAATGAATCACCCTTACGCGTTCATCTGCCACTGGTGAAAGGTCGAATTTGGCAGCCTCCCCCACCGAGTTGTTCACCACCACGAAGCTGAAATCCGTGTGAGAACTGCGCAGCACCTGGTTCACCAGGTCGCACGTCACGTCATACCCGTTCCAGTTGACGGTGATGATGCCGATCATCGGATCGTCACTTTTTCCCGATGCGACGGGCTGTGATAAAACATGGGGCTCACGGGTTGATGACCCACTGCCATTGGCGCATCACCACCGACGGACCGCCGATAATGAGCACATCATCCACCGGGTGCTCCATCATAAACTCACCCAGCGAGAAATAATAATCCGGGTAATGCCGGATATCAACTGCGTAGGTATGGTGATAGTGCGCGGCGAGAATGGGCTCAATGGCGTTGGTGTAAGAGCCGCCGATGATCAGCAGGTTGCGCTGCGAACCGTTTTCTGAGACATACTCCAGGTAGTCCACATCGGCTCCGTTATAGACAATGTAATGGTCAGTAAAGGGCACCGTTGAATACTTACCTGCCAGGTACTCAGCTTTTTTGTTGTATTCGATCTCTTCACCCGCCATGTTATAGATCTTGTATGGTGGAAGGTCCAACAAGGCCACGGTAAAGGGGTCCGGCTTGGTCTGGTAAAACACCTGCCTTGCCCAGCGCCCGAGAAAACCAATATCCGGGAAGGTATAGAGTTTTTCATGGGGAATCATGGGGGAAATATCCGGATAATACTCTTTCAGCAGGTCGTAGGTCAATTCATAACCGGCAAGCGTGCCATTAATGTTCCAATGATGATCCGTGCGGAAATAAAATCTTGTGTAATCAGCAAAACTACCCATCGGGAGATAAGCCAGGTTGAGTCCATCCGGCTTGTGCTCCATAAAGTATTCTATTGAACGGCCGGCATCCGCCCCGGGGAAGATCGAATTCACCGGATTGAACTGGGAGTTTTCTACGAGTTCAAGCATCAGTGCATAGAAATGGATATCGGGGTATGTTTCCATTAACGTTTTGTATTGCGAGATCTTGGTATCGATATCGTTGATCGTTCCCGTGGTGAATTTCTCGGGTGACGGAAATAGGATCTTGGTATCCCGTGTTTCATATACGAGTAGTCTCATATCCGCAGGGATCGCAGGATCATCCAGGAAGAGATAAACCATTCGAATGAGAATCCGGTCAAGGTTTTTTGATAACTGAATACCCGGCGAACGGAATGGGAACTGGTCTTTGACACCGCGTTCAAACCGGGTCTGGAACTTGTTTTGAGTGAACTGGTCATAAAAAAGTTCACCGGCTTCCTGGAATTTGAACTGAAGGACGCGTTTGGTGGCTGTCTTAAAATCTTTAAACGAAAGGGAGGGGAATACGTTGAGAGTTCTGTATTCGATTAATGACCGCTGTGGCTCAACTTTTCCCCTGACCACCCAAAATACAGGGACTGCAAGGATAATCGCAAAGAACAGCAGAAGGATTTTTGAAGGCAGGTGGGATGGTTTCATAACTGTCGGGTCAGAATTGAGGGTAAATGAAGACGGAAAAACCGTTGGCCAGGATATAGGCAATGGACACAACGAATAGCACCAGGTATACCAGGTCGAGCACCAGCCTGGGTATGATTCCTCCTTGAGGGACTTTTTTCTCCAAATTATGAAAAAGTGGTAAGCAGAAAATAACACCGAGGATGAATACCGGTATATAGGAGAGGACGTTTAAATTTCGTAGCGTGATGTCGGTCGTCCAACCATTTTTCCCGAACAGGGATTTGAGAAATGGACCCCAGGTTTTTATATCGGTAAATCGGAAGAATATCCAGCTGAGCATGACAAGGGCGATCGTATAGAAATGCTGCAGGAAAACCGGCAGCTTCTTCAATACCTTACCAAAACCGCTGGCTTCGATCGCCAGAATGATCCCGAAGTACACCCCCCAAATGATGTAATTCCAGTTGGCTCCGTGCCAGAGACCGGTAAGCAGAAACACAATAAGGATGTCCGATTGCTGCCTGAGGAATTTATCACGTTTACGCGCGAACTCGAGCGGGATAAACAGGTAATTACGAAACCAGGCCGTGAGGGTCATGTGCCAACGGCGCCAGAAGTCGGTGATGCTACGGCTGATGTAAGGGAAGTTAAAATTTTCAGGCAGTTTGAAGCCGATCATCTTGCCCAGACCGATCGCCATATCGGTGTAACCGGAAAAATCCAGGTAAATTACCAGTGTGTAACCAATCAATCCAAACCAGGCGGCGCCAGCGCCGAGCGAGTCAAAACTGTTGTTGAAAACCTTGGTGGTGGCGAAGTTGATCGGATCTGCCAGGAGCGTCTTTTTGGCCAGCCCGCCGATGAAACGCCGGATGCCATCCAAAACCTCGTCAGTCGCAGGCCTGGTTTTGAGCAGTTCGTTCTTAACCTGCCCAAAGCGCGTGATCGGCCCGGATAACAACTTGGGAAACATAATAAGGTAGGAGAAGAAGCGAACAATGTTTTTTTCTGCTTTTTCGCTGGCATGATAAACATCGAGAATGTAAGAAACCGAAGAGAAAGTAAGGAATGAGATACCCAGAGGAAGGTCTTTGGGTTCGTACTCGATGGTCACTTTGGCGAGGTCAGCAACGGTTTGTACCAGGAACCCGGTGTACTTGTAGAATACGAGAACAAGGATGTTGACAACCACGGCGATCCACATAAACGCCCTGGCGTTTGCGGGCTTTCGTTGGCTGGTGTATTGTTCGATCGTTAAGGCGAGGATGTAATTAAAGAGCAGGGACCCAATTAGTAAGGGTAATTGTTTTAGATCTGTCCAGGCGAAAAACACCAGCGACGCGACAACCAGTACGCTGTTGCGCCATATGTTGAATGGAAGTACATAAAATAGAATAAGGAAAACGGGCAGGAAGATAAAAATGAAGAGTAGACTAGATAATTCCATGATGATCAGACCGGGATTCCGCGCGGTTTGTCCAAGTATACCTTATAACTTTTATCATTTCTGGCTGACTCGACCTGGGCTTACAAGTGAGATCGACGGTTTTCTGCCGCCAGGATTGGATCTATAGAAAATTTTCCCTATCTGCATCTTTGTGGCCAGGCAGAAGAGACCGGCCGGAAAATGATGGTAAAATGCCTTACTGAACTTCTGCGGGGGCATCTGGTGTGTTTGTTTGATTTTTCCACCATGTATTTTAGCCCAGCGGTTATGCCCTCTGCTATAAAGGATAAGATTTGAAAACCAACTTAATAACGCGAAGCATTTTACTAATCCTGCTTAGTGCGTTGATGATGATTCCATTATTGGGTCCAAAAAATCCTGTTTTCGCGCAGGAGATCACGCCTGAAGCGCCTGTTACACTCCTTGTTAATGAAGATTACCAGGTCTATTATTTCACCTTTGACACAGATAAGTTGGCTGCCACAAAGCGACAGATCCAGGTTTACCTGCCGCCGGGTTACAACCCAGAGGACAAGGCGCGTCGTTACCCGGTGATCTACTTTCACGATGGCGAACTGCTCTTCACCCCGAGCGGCAACCGCGACTGTAATTTTGATGAGACATTAACGAAAATGATCAATGCGGAAACCATCGAGCCGGTCATTGCGGTGGCGATCTACTCCAGTGATTTGAGGTGGGATGAGCTGGGTCCGTGGTTCAATCAAAATATGGGCATGTGGGGCGGCTACCGGGCTGGGTGGCACTCCAGCGGCGAGGGGGATGCCTACCTGGATTTTGTTGAGGATCTGAAAAGATATATCGACACTTATTACAACACAGACCCGGGTGATACCGGCATCGGCGGTTTCAGCATGGGCGGTTTGATATCACTATACGCCGGGTTGACCCGTCCGCAGGTGTTCAACCGCGTAATGGCCATGTCTCCCGCGATCTGGTTTGCGCAAAAGAACAACGATTGGTCAATGGACAACCATTTGCTGGAACTCATCGAGACCAAGGGAACCAGCATTGACCAAAATGTCAGGTTTTACATGGATATTGGGACGAACGAGTGGGCAGGCGATACCTTGCCAGAAGGGATGCCCGGGTACCCCCAAGTCTGGGAAGAGGGTGTGGACCGGGTATTCAATAGCCTGGAAAATTATGTGGAAAGGGGCAATCTTCATTTGGTGATCGAGGAAGGCGGGGTTCATGAGCCTTACGCCTGGGGTGGACGGTTCGAAGTGGCCATGCGCTGGTTATACGAGGGAAGCCCTGTCAATATGGCGGAATTCCCGAACCTGAGAGTGTTCGACCCACCGCAAGAGGTTGAAATCCTTTTTACACCAACGGTTGCCCCGACTCAAAACGCCACAGCCACAGCCGAAACAGATGAAGAGTCACCAGCGATCTCAGAAACGGATGTTCATGATCAATCGGATGTGAATAATAACGACCTTCGTCCAGAAGATGCCGAGCAACAGCCGGAAAACAATCTGCCACAGGAAAAACCTAATTCATTGAGTTTCGGTTGGGTGATTGTAGTCATCCTTTTCAGTGCGGGTATAGGCCTGATCGTTTATGTGGTCGCGCGATTAATTTTAAATAAACGGAATCATCAAGGGGAGTGATACACGCTACTTGTTAATTGATATTCGAGCCGGGCAATCTGGTGCTGAGACAAAAATTGATGGAAAATATGGCAAAATCCTGGTACGCGCTGCGAAGCAAGCCGAATAAAGAGGAATTTCTGGCATGTCAACTTGAGTCCAGGGGGGTTGATTATTATTACCCCTGTATTCAGGCGCGTCCCATCAACCCGCGCGCCAGGAAATACAAGCCGTATTTTCCGGGCTATCTGTTCATCCGCACCGATCTTGTGCAGGAATCAACGCAGGCTTATGAGCGCGTCCCAGGTGCGGCCAACCTGGTCTCGTTTGGCGGCGAGGTCCCGGCAGTACCGGATGCCATCTTGCAGGCCATCCGGCGCAAGGTTGACGAGGTCAATGCATCCGGCGGAGAGATGCCCCCGACGGTGTCGCCCGGGACAACGGTGAATATTGAGGCCGGACCTTTTGCCGGCTATCAGGCGATATTTGATTCCAACCTTCCAGGGCGGGAGCGGGTTCGAGTTCTGCTCAAGATGCTGCAACAGCGCCAGATTCCGGTTGAGCTCCCGGCGGAGTATGTGAAGCCTGCCAGGCAAAAGCGCACTTCAAAATGAAAATAGTTCGGCTTAGGAGTCGCTGCTTAATTAGAGGGAAGTTCTCTCGTAGCCGATTATTCCTGTGGCTACCCAAAAGATTTAAATAGGGTTGGGCAACCGGTTTTTTGATATACTAATTGATGAATTCATTCATTTTGGGGATTTTTCATGTTTTACCAGGTTGGTAAGAAAAGAGTCCCGCTTTGAACCGCGCCGTTAATTTCGTCGATGAACAAGTTACAAAGGTGCAAAAGCACTCCCAATTTGCCGCCTCTACCCGTTGGTCAGGCCGAGTCACCAAACGCCTGATGGACATCCTTGGCGGGTTAGTTGGTTTTTTACTTCTCTGGCCGGTATTCGTTTTCGTTGCCGTTCTCATTAAGCGCGAATCTCCGGGTCCAGTCTTTTTCCACGGTGAGCGCGTGGGCAGGTTCGGCAAGGTTTTTAAAATTCTCAAATTCCGCACCATGTACGAATCTCCCGAGAATCACACTGGATTGCGGCTGACCGTCAAACACGACTCACGCGTCACCCCGTTTGGCGGCTGGCTGCGGGAAACCAAATTAAATGAACTCCCACAATTTTGGAATGTGCTGGTGGGAGATATGAGTCTGGTAGGGCCCAGACCCGAGGACCCGGTCTTCGTTGCCGAGTGGCCTGAAGATGTACGCGCCGAGATCCTGTCTGTACGTCCCGGGATGACCAGCCCGGCCTCCGTGACTTACCGTGATGAAGAAAAACTACTCAGCGGCAGCAGCGTGCTGGATGATTACCTGCGATCAATCCTGCCAGAGAAGATGCGCCTGGATCAACTTTACGTGCGGCATCACAGCCTGGTGGGCGACCTGGACGTTATTCTCACCACGATGGTGATCTTGATCCCTGCCTTGCGATCCAGGAAAATATCAGAAAATATTCTCTTCAGGGGACCTTTCAGCCGTTTTACCAGGAACATCTTCTCCTGGTTCATCGTAGACGCTTTTGTGGCTTTCTTTGGAATTTCTCTCGCGACCCTTATCTGGCGCATTCAGGCAGTCATCGATGTTGGTTTTGGCAGGATGGTGCTGATCGCGGTTGGCCTGGCTTTTGGCCTGGCGGTGATGAACATTATCTTTGGTTTGAACCGCGTGGAATGGCAATATGCCAGCCCGACGCACGTCTTTGACCTGGCCGTATCGACTACCCTGGCGATGCTGCTTTTTGCCATGCTTTGGATCCTTTTCCCGGTGCTGGTGCTTCCTGTTAACCTGATGATCTATTTCGGGATCTTCTCGTTTGTGGGCTTTGTTGTCGCGCGCTACCGCGAGCGCCTGATCACCGGGTTTGCTTCCAGGTGGATCCGCTGGCGTTCGCAATCCAGCGTCATGGGAGAGCGGGTGTTGGTGGTTGGCGCGGGTGATGCTGCCCAGCTGGCGATCTGGCTGCTTGAGAAGAGCAATCTCTTCTCAGCTTTCTCGATCATCGGTATGGTGGATGATGACTTCCGCAAGGTCAACCAGCGCATCAATGGCTACACGGTGCTTGGTACCACGCGAGATATTCCAGAGATCGTGACGACCAAAAGTGTGGGTTTGATCATGTTTGCCATTTCCAACCTGGATAAAAAGGACCGCGACCGTATTCTCGCGCTTTGCAGCGATCTTCCAGCGCGTGTTCTCTTGATTCCGGATCTGCTGAAAGTTGTCAGTAATTACTTCACCCGGCAAACCCGGGAGGTGGGTCAACCCAATGAATGAATTTTGGAATTCACGCAATGTTCTGGTCACCGGCGCAGGCGGCTTTATCGGCAGCCACCTTGTTGAGCGATTGGTCCGCGCTGGAGCAAATGTACGCGCTTTTACACGCTACAACTCGCGGGGTGACGGCGGCATGCTGCGGCAACTGGATTCATCCATTATTGACCAAATCGAAATCGTGGCGGGTGATCTGCGCGACGAGGACGCGGTGCGGAAGATAGTGAAGGATCGCCAAACGGTTTTTCACCTGGGCGCGCTGATCTCGATCCCATATTCATATCATCACCCGGGTGAAGTGGTCTCGACCAATGTGATCGGAACCATGAACGTGCTCCTGGCGAGCCGCGACCTGGGAGTTGAGCGCCTGGTCCACACCTCGACCAGCGAGGTGTACGGTACCGCCAGGTCGGCGCCGATCAGCGAAGCCCACCCGCTGCAAGGGCAGTCGCCCTATTCCGCCAGCAAGATCGGCGCTGATAAACTGGCAGAGAGCTTCTTCTGCGCGTACAACCTGCCTGTGGTCACCGTCCGTCCATTCAACACCTATGGTCCGCGCCAATCCGGGCGGGCGGTCATTCCCACCATCATCACCCAGGCGTTAACCAGCGATGTTGTGCATCTTGGCAACCTGGAATCCACCCGCGATTTCACTTATGTTGATGATACTGTCATGGGCTTTATCAAGGCCGCGCAGACCAACGTGGGTCTGGGCGAGGTTTTCAACCTGGGGACTGGTGAAGAGATCCGCATTGGCGACCTGGCGGAGATGATCATCCGCCTTGCGGGAAGGAATGTGAAAATAGAAACCGAACCTGAACGGATGCGTCCTGCTCGTTCTGAGGTGATGCGATTGATCTCAGACAACCGCTGGGCTCGAGAAGAATTGGGATGGATGCCTTCCTTTTCACTGGAGGAGGGATTGGAGTTAACGATCGCCTGGATCAAGGATCATCTCGACCACTATAATGTAGGCAAATATGAGTTCTAAGGGAGGTAGCATGAAAGCCGTTGTTCTGGCAGGGGGAAAGGGGCGCAGGCTCGCGCCTTATACCCAGATCATACCAAAACCGTTGATGCCGATCGGGGATAAACCCATCCTCGAAATCCTTCTACGGCAAATGAAGCGCGCCGGGATCCGCCGGGTAACCTTAACAGTGGGTTACCTGGGCGATCTGCTGCGAGTCTTCTTCCGCGAGGGCGAGCATCTCGGTCTAACAATCGATTACGTCTCAGAAGTAAAACCATTGGGCACGTCTGGTCCGCTGGCCAACGTGGAAGGGCTCAATGGAACATTCCTGGTTACCAACGGTGATGTTCTGACCGATCTTGACTTCGCGGATCTGATCGCTTTCCACAGGCAGCAGGGCGGGATCGCGACCATCGCCACCCACAAACGCAAAGTTGATATCAACCTTGGCGTGGTGGAGATGAACCGCAAGAAGCAGGTGGTGGGCTACCTTGAGAAACCAAGTTTCAACTACCTGGTCAGCATGGGTTTGTACGTCTTCGAACCGCGCATTCTTGACTATATTCCGAAGGATGAGTACCTGGATTTTCCGGACCTGGTGCAAAAATTGATCGATGCAGGGGAGCAGGTCAATGGGTATGTTTTTAAGGGGTATTGGGAAGACCTCGGGCGCCCGGACGATTACGAGCGCGCCACCGCGGATTTTGAAAAGAACCGTTACCAGTTTTTACCGGAGTAGATTTGGTGAACTGGATCATTCCTTTATCTGACATCAAGTTTGAAAAAGAAGAGCAGGATGCTGTCCGCGAGGTTCTGGAAAGCGGCTGGCTGACGATGGGGGCAGTGACGCAGAAATTCGAAGAAGAATTTGCTGTGTACACAGGCGCCAGGCATGCCCTGGCTGTCTCCAATGCCACGGTTGCACTTCACATGGCATGTCTCGCGCTCGGGATCGGACCAGGAGATGAGGTTATCGTTCCTTCATTAACATTTGTCGCAACAGCCAATGCCGTCCGCTACGTTGGGGCTGTGCCGGTTTTTGCTGATATCAACACTCCCAACGATCTCACCATCTCACTCGACTCGCTCAAACGGCATGTCACCCCGCGCACCAGGGCTGTGATGGTCATGCACTATGCGGGATACGCCTGCGATATGCCCGGCATCCTCGCCTGGGCGGATGAAAACCACCTTCCGGTCATCGAAGACGCTGCCCACGCTGTCGGGTCCTGGCTGCAGGACCGTCACCTCGGCACGTGGGGCGCCGCGGGATGTTACAGCTTCTTCTCGAATAAGAACCTTTCGACTGGTGAAGGCGGGATGATCATTACCAACGATGATGAACTGGCAGAGAAGTTCAAACTGCTGCGCTCCCACGGGATGACCTCGCTTACCTGGGACCGGCACCAGGGGCACGCATGGAGTTATGATGTCGTTACCACCGGTTACAATTACCGGATCGACGAGATCCGCTCTGCTCTGGGCAGGGTGCAACTTTCCCGGCTTGACAAATTCAATGCCCGCCGCCGCGAACTGACGGACCTTTACCGCAGCCTGTTGGCGCAGGAATGCCCCGGGGTGATGGTGCCGTTTGACCATCACCCTGGAATTTCGGCCCACCACATAATGCCGGTGTTGCTGCCACGCGGCACGGATCGCATCCGGTTCATGGAATCCATGAAATCACACGGCATTCAGACCAGCATCCATTATCCGCCCGTGCATACTTTCACCTCGTTTCGATCCGGGCAGCAGCAGAAGCCTGACCTGCCGGTTACAGAGGAAGTCGCAGCCCGCGAAGTTACCTTGCCGCTCTACCCATTGATGACAGATGACGATGTGATGCTTGTTGTTAACGCGATAAAAGAGAGCATTGAATCCATTTGATCTTCCTGCGAATCTGCACTGGTGAGTATCTCGCTCCAAAATTTCACCCTTGGGATATTTTCTAACGGTTAACTCAATCAGTCATCGGTTTTATAACGCAGGAACAAGGTTGTGTTAGAATACCATTTCCCTGTTAAAATAGCCTGTAATTGTTATATACTTGGCTTGATATCCGTGGAAGGGCGGGCAATACCAAATGGAAAATGAGCTGGAAGAGCGAAGCAGCCTTGATAGCATACTCGATTATGCCCAGACACTCTGGCGATGGGTATGGTTATTACTGCTCGCGGGCTTAGCCGCAGGCGCAGTCACCTACTACATCACCAATCAACAGCCCAGAACCTACCAGTCTTCAACGCGGGTGATGGTGAATGCCGGTACCAGTACCATCTACGAGAATTACTACACCAGTTATTACAGTCAAACTCTGGCTGAAACCTATGCCCAAACCATGGCAACCCAATCGATCCTGGCTACAGTTGAGGAACGTCTTGGGTATAAAATTCCCGGTTCTGTAAAGGTGACCCAGGTTGAAACCCAGCCACTGATCGATATCCTTGTTACCGATACTGATCCTCAAAGAGCGGCGGATATCGCAAATATGCTGGTCACGGTCTTTTCCGAAAAAGTGATTTCCGACCAGCAATTGCGTTATACCGACCTGAAGAATAGCCTTGAAACAGAGATGGCCGAGGTTGATGAACAATTGACCTCAATCAATGAGAGGCTGGCTGTGCTCGAGATCAAACAATCTGAACTGGAGGAAGCCCAGCGCATCGAAGCTGCGCAGCGCGCGGCTGGTTTGACCCCCACAGTGTCAGCCACCCAGGACCCGGCGGATATCGTCGAGCGAACTCAACTGGAACTCGCTCAATCTCAGTACCAGAATACCCGTTTCTCCCTCTTCTCCAGCCTGCAGCAAATCAAGCTTTCCGAAGCCCAGTCCATTACCACCATCAACCAGCTTGATCCGGCTTTACCAAACCCGAACGCGATCGCGCCACAGCCGATGAAAAGCGCCGGGTTGGCGGCGGTGGTCGGCTTGATGGTCGCTGCCATGATCGTCTTTTTAGTGGCATTTCTCCAGGATGAGATCCGTGACCCGGGTGAATTTACGCGCAGGTGGGGCGTGCCGGTGCTGGGCTTGATCACCAACTATCACACCAACGGCGAACAGATCATCACGATCGCAAAACCGCGCATGCCGGTCTCAGAAGCCTTCCGTTCGATCCGCACCAATTTGCAGTTCAGCGGTATCGATGCCCCGCTGCGCAGTGTGCTGGTGACCAGTGCATCTCCTTCTGACGGAAAAACCTCCATCGTCGCCAACCTGGCGACCGTGTTCGCGCAGAGTGAGAAAGGCGTGGTCGCGATTGACGGGGATTTACGTCGCCCGCGGCTGCATAAAGTCTTTAAACTCTCAAACCGCGTTGGTCTTTCTGATTACTTCATCCGTACGCCTGATCGCATGACAGGGGTGGTTAAACAGACACCTGTAAAAGGATTGAATATTGTTACTTCCGGCAGCCTGCCGCCAAATCCATCCGAGCTGCTGAGTTCCAATAAAATGAAAGAGGTGCTTGAGCTCCTTTCCAGTCATTTTGACATGCTGATCGTGGATTCGCCTCCCTTGCTGGCGGTGACCGATGCGCTCGTTCTCGCGCGGTTCGTGGACGGGGTGATCCTGGTGATCGATCCGCGCCGTTCGAAACGGGGAGCTATCCGGCAGGCGATCGAACAACTCCAACGCATCGAGGTTCGCCTGTTGGGCGTTGTGCTCAACAACGTCAAGGTAAAACGCTCGAGTTACTATTACGCGCGTGATTACTACTACAGCAAACAATACGGCAAGGGGAGCCACGATTCAATTTCATCCATCCAGGTCGATGAACCGGAAGGTGAAGAAGAAATGAGTCCTGTAAAAGGGGTTTGATCGGCAGACTGTGCATCGATGACAAAAAAAACAATCTCACCGTTCCTGGATGATCCTTTGTCTGAAAAAGAGGAAGTGATTTGTCCGTATATCGCGTTTGAGGATGACCCGGATACCGCCGTGGCATATCCGTCAGTATTTAACTGCTGCTACCATGCCAAACCAGTGGCACCTGTGACCCTGGCTGTGCAGCGCAAATATTGCCTCTCTGGAAAGCACCAGGAGTGCCAGGTCTACCAACGCGGAGAAGCCCTGGCGTTGCCCAAATCCTTCAGGGGAAAATCAGCCAAACAGGTTAGCCGCAAGGGTTGGGTCTCTTTTTCGGCCCTGGCTGTGGTAGCGGTAATCGGGTTGACCATTCTCATTCTCACGGGCATGATTAAAATTCCCGGACTGGTACTCCCGAGCGGCACCCAGACTTTTCCGTTCCCATTGGTATCCCCCACGCCCACGAATACCAATATACCCTCTCTCACACCATCCGCAACAGAAACCCAGCTTCCAACTCCCACCGAGACCCAGGAGATGATCACCATCCTGGAGCCGCGGACGCTTGAAACCCCCTTTGGTCGAACCCCACCTCTGGTCATCCACAGTCTGAGGGATGGCGAAAGTTACCTGATGGTGGCTGGGATCTATGAAACGAGCGAAGAAGCGATCAAGGCGATCAATTACAATCTTCCAACCACTGCCCTGTGGGTGGGAACGATCCTGGTGATTCCTGTTGGTACGCAAGATGTCACTGGTCTTCCCAGGTTTTCTACCTATGAGGTAGACATGGAAGGTCTGACGATCGAAGACCTGGCAACCAGGTTGAATGTTGATCCCGCCCTGCTTAAGAAATTTAACGACTTCCCGGATGGATACATTTTGAGCAGGGGAGAGTGGTTGATCATCCCGCATAACGACTGAGCGGCGAAGGATCGGATGAGCCATGAAAAATATCCTGTTCGTCTGCAGCGCAAACCGTTTTCGGTCTGTCATTGCGGCAGAGTATTTCCGGCACTTATTGGAAGAAAAGCACCTCGACCAGGCTTTCGAGGTTGGCAGCGCTGGGGTGTGGGCGGTGGACGGAGAACCCCCGGTTCGTGAAGCCATCCAGTTTGGCCGCACCCGCCAGCTTGACCTCGAGCCGCACCGTTCGCGCGAGACAACCCGGCAAATTATTACAGTCGCTGACTTGATTGTCGTCATGTCAGACGGGCAGAAAGAGTCCATCAGCCTGGAGTTTCCAGAAGCCGCGGATCGGATCTTCCTGCTGTCAGACATTTGTACGGGTGAGATCTACGATATCCCGGACCCGATTCTCACGACAGATGATACGCCGGAGGTTGTCGGGACCGAGATCTGCTCCCTGCTGGACACTGGTTTTGAAAAGATATTACAAAGCGCTGCCACACCGAAGAAGCTTCAATAAGACCAATTACACACTCATGACAACCCCAAATCTTTCACCCACCAGGAAAAAACGCAGGATTCTTGTGGTTATCTTGCTGCTTGTGGTGTTGGTCGGGCTTGCGTATCTCGCCTGGACCAATCCTTTCTTCGGGAAACACCTCCCAATTTTCACGGGGGAACCTTTTAGTACATTTACCCCGCTGCCGGAAAGCAGTTCGCCCGGGGCAGAACTCACACCCGGGCTTACACCCACCCCCCGCGATCTTCACGCAACCCCTGAAGCAGGCAGCAGCCGGTCAAACGCGGTCTGCGGACAGACAGAACCCATGTTCATCCTGGCGCTGGCGATCGATGAAAACGAGCAGGCGGATATGATCCGTTTGATAAGGGTGGACTTTACCGAAAGACGCGCCCTGGTCCTCTCCATCCCGCGTGACTTCTGGGTGCCGATACCGGGTCTTGAAGAGCACAACATCACCCAGTTCAAGATCAATGGCTCGTACGGTTTTGGTGAATACTTCAATGGACCCGGGCAGGGGGTGGTGAAGTTTTCTGAAACGATCTTCTACAATTACGGGATCGCATTTGACCGCTACCTCGTGGGGCATTTTGACAACGTCGAGCGACTGATCGACGCCATGGGCGGCGTGGATATCTACCTCGAGGAGCCGATCGGGGTATACGCGACCGCCGGGCATCACCACTACAATGGCGAGGAAGCCGTGATGTTCGCGCGCCTGCGCGTGGCTGACCTCGACCGCTACCGCATCATGCGCCAGTCTGCCATCATCAAGGGTGTGTACCAGAAGATGACCCAGCCGGAAAACATGGTAAAACTTCCCGGTCTTGCCCTGAGATTCCTGCAGGACAAATCGGTGATCACGGACATGACCGTCCAGGATGTAGCGACGTTCACCTGTTATATCAAGGAGATCAAGCTCTCTTCAGTCACATTTGTTGACATCCCGAGAGACCTGTATACACCCAACATCACCAATTTCGGCCGCAACATCATGATCCCAAAACCGGAAGCCGCGCTTTTCATCCAGGACAAGATCCTGAACGGGAATTATTAATCCGGGTCGCATATTGGTTAGGTGATCACCTTTTTTAAATCGGTATCGTAGAGCAGTATTTCTCTCAAACGATCAAGAAAATTAATAGAATATCATCAGAGAGGGGGCGTATGATCCTGGTGATGGACCTCCAGTTGCTTGCGGTGTCGCTTGAATTAGGATTCTTGATTTCATCAATTTATGCTTCTATTGATTGAACTTTTCAGATATTTTATGGATAATATCTGTAATCCATACCAAGGAGACTCACATGGAATTCACCACATTTAACGACATGTTGCGCAGAACCGCCTGGCGATTACCAGATCATGAATTCCTCTACTGGTCAGACCGGAAGCGCCGCATAACCTACCAGCAAGGAGAGTCGCTCGCAAATAAAGCGGCGGGTGCTCTGGCATCATTGGGTGTAAAGAAAGGCGACCGGGTCGCGATTTTCGCCCATAATGGATTGGATTATGTCATCGCCATGTTCGGGATCTGGAAGCTGGGAGCGATCTCGGCTCATATCTCGGTGCTTCAGAAGGACAACCTGGCATATTTCATCAAGGATTCAGCGCCCAGGGTGTTGATCTACACCGGCGATATGCATAACGCGGTTTCGTCAGTGAGAGATCAGCAGGTGGGAGTGGAGAATTTCATTTGTTTTGACGGGTGCAAGGAATTCGTGTACGGCTGGAGTGAATTACTCGACGCCGGATTGGCTGCCCCGGAGGCGAAGGTCAGCTATCTCGATGCTGCGCATCTCTCGTATACATCCGGTTCCTCCGGTCCTCCAAAAGGCGCGTTGCTTGGTCATGGGTACACCGCCCGCGCCACACATTCCATCGCCGAGAGATTGGATCTGCACAGCGGCGATGTCTCGCTGGGGGTGACTTCATTATCCAGTTCTTTTCATCTGGTGGCCAACCTGCTGCCTGGTGTTCACCGCGGGATCTCGATCGGCGTCAGGCGTGAATGGGATCCGACGTCCGTTTGGGAAGAAATGGATGAACGCGGGGTGACTTTCTTCGCGGGAAACCCGCTCGTGTTGGGGGACCTGTTGAAAGAAAGCCGGGTGCGGGGCCGCATGCCGCGGGCTCTCTCCCGCTGTATCTCTGGCGGCGCGCCGCTCCCTCCGGATGTGAAACTGACCTATTCCGAGGAATTCGGTGTTCACATCATTGAATCCTACGGGCAATCGGAACTGGGTGGGTTTGTCGCACTCGGTTACCCGCGCAAGGAGCAGGGTAGCCGCTTCTTTGCCATCGGTCCGGGTCTGCCAGACCGGGAAACGATGGTGGCAAACGAGAGCGGGCACGAACAACCGGTCAACCAGCCAGGTGAGCTGATAATTCGTAACGACGTCATGCTTGGTTACTGGAACATGGAGGAGAAGACTGCCAGCGTCATCCGTGATGGGTGGCTGCACACCGGCGATATGGGGGTCATGGATGAGGAAGGGTACTTCACGCTGCTCGGGCGCTGGTCGGAGCGGATCATCACCAGGGGCAGGGTCATCTTTCCCAGGTACATGGAAGAAGCGCTGCTCAAGCACCCCGCGGTGCATTACGCCGGGGTGATCGCCCGGGAAGATGCTCAATCCGGGCAGATCGCGCTGGGAATTGTTGAACTCTACCCGGATCAAAAGGCCAAACCGGAAGAGCTGCTGGCGCATTGTCACAGTATTCTAGGAATTGAGGACAGCCCGGTCGAGGTTCTGATGATCGAGAAGATGCCGATGACCCCTACCGGCAAGATCGGCAAGCAGGAACTCATCCGCCTTTATGGAAGATCATTCTGAGAGTTCGTGGCAGGGGAGTGCCTGTCCGGCGGGTATCAAGGCGGCGAAATTCCTCCTTAGTTATTTACTCAGGCTATTGGCGAGGAAATTGGTGGGTTAATGATCATCATTTTAATGGGCGTGTCAGGCTGCGGTAAAACCACCGTCGGCAGGCTCCTGGCAGAAAGGCTGGGCTGGGAGTTCCTGGATGGTGACGATTATCACCCGCCTGACAATGTCACCAAGATGAGCCGGGGCATCCCCCTGACTGATGCGGATAGGGCTGGCTGGCTTGACAGGCTAGCCGGGTTGATCACGGAAAGCCTGCAGCAGGGCAGGTCGGTTGTGCTTGCTTGTTCAGCGCTCAAACAATCCTACCGCGACCGTTTGACTGTGAGCCCTCGGCAGGTGAGATTCGTCTATCTAAAGGGAAGCCGTGAGTTAATAGGTTCGCGTCTGCTTGAGCGCGCGGGGCATTTTATGCCGCCCGGTTTGCTTGAGAGCCAGTTCAAAGATCTTGAGGAACCGGGAAATGCGTTGGTGGTGGACATCCGTTTGTCACCAGAAGAGAACGTTGAGTTGATTATCTCTTATTTTCGCATTCATGTGTAAAATGAACGACAGGAGATCAGGGTTACGACAGGTTCGTCCTATACAAGGTCCAGCCAGACGTGAAACGATTGATTAAGAAATTCTCTCTAATCAAAGTCCCATATCAGATCATTATTCTTCTTATGGTTTTATTTGCAGTTAACATCGTTGTAAACGGTGGAATCGACCTGCGTGCATTGGTCAAGGATGACCTGAGGTTCTGGATGTATTATGACAACCGGGAGGGTGCTCTCGATTTTATTTTTGGGGCCCAGGATGCGAAATTTCGTCCGGTTTTCTTCATGCTTTTATACTCGCTTTACAAGATTTTTGGAAATCACATTTATCTATTTGATGGTTTCAATTTATTGCTCAATTTTGGGGTCGTCGCTGTTTTGTTCCTGATCTTTCGAAAATTGTCAGGAAATGTGTGGGTCTCATTCTGCCTTGGGTGTATTTATCTCGTTTCCAGATTTGCGTATTACGTCATTTCCCAGGTTTTTGGTATTGAAGAGGCGTTGGCTTTGTTGGGTTCCGTTGCGATCGCGTACCTGATGTGGCGTTTCGTACGCACTGGTCAGCGGCAGAATTACTGGCTGTCGATTGTGCTATTTACATTAGTCATATTCGTACACGAAAGATACGTTACACTACTTTTTTTCTTTATGGCAGTATTGATCTCTTTAGGGATCAATCGAAAAAACCTGGTGTTATTCGGCATTGCCACATTGCCTGTCCTGCTCAATTTTGGAATAAAAAAGGTGATGCTTGGTGTGAATCCGCTCTATGGCACTGGCGGATTGGAAATTACTGATACCTTCAATCTCTCGCAGGTAATTAGTTTCCTTATTTCTGGCGTACATTATATTATTGGAGTAAACGCGGGTCCCATTCACTTGAATGGCATCCCATTTGACCAGGTTCCATGGTATCTGAATGTGTTCATCTTGCTTGGCATTGGCTGCATCACCTTATTTGGGTTTTTATTTCTCAAACATTCCCTCCGCCAGGAAAACCAAAGCAACACCGGGCACACACGCACTATCATCTTATTCCTGGCGTTCATCTTCGCTACGCTTCTCGGGAGTTGCGTCACGATCCGCCTGGAGATGCGCTGGGTTTACACGCCTTTTTGCGGCTTTCTGCTGCTGATCGCATACCTGGCTGGCGTGCTGCTCACTGATCCCCGGCTGCGAAAACAGGCTCTTATCCTGATCACACTTTGGACGCTTATTGTGATACCCGCCGAGCTGATCTACCGCACGTATTACCCGAACCTGTATTTCTGGAAGACGCAGACCGCGGGGAACCAGCTTTATGAAAATACTGTTGGCAGGTATGGGAATGGGTTCTGGGATTACGACACATACCTGATCTGCCCGGATATGAAATGCCCTGACCTGAATTACGGTGAAGGCGACGAATTGCGGTTATTCTTCAGCCAGTTCTCGCAAGGGATGACGGTAGATCATCAGATCACCGTGGTGCCTGATGTTTCGCAGATCGACCCGCAGCTGCTGTATGCTGAGAACGTGATCATATTGCGCTTCGACCCTCAAACTTATGGGGTTACCGAGATCACGCATCAGTAAAAGAGAGACCGGTACTGAGCGGCCGGGAAATATCTAGGCGATCAAATTGATTGCCTCTGCACGATTCCCCGGATCAACTTAGCCAGGATATCCGCAACCTCATCCCGGCTCCCGCTGATCTTTTCTCTTTTTCTATCCCTGACCTCGGCAGAAGCCAGCCCTGAAACCCGGGTAGGAGAACCCATTTCGCCAATGTAATTTCCATCAGCCCCCACATCTTCTGCGTTCCAGATCGTCAAACGCCGCTTCTGATCGGAGCGCGCCCTGAGCTGGAAATCCATAAAGCGTGGTTCATTGCACGCGGTCTTTACAGAAACGACGCACGGCAGCGGGGTTTCCAGGATCTCGTACCCGCCCTTGATCGACCGTCTCGCGCGGGCGGTTTTTGTTTTCACATCCAGCAACATGTCAGTCACCAGCGTCACTTGCGGCAGGTCCAGCCACTCTGCCAGCCCCTGAGGCACCTGGCCGGTGGCCCCGTCTGAGGACTCCTCTCCGCAAATGACCACGTCCACATTTCCCAGTTTGCGGATCCCGCAGGCCAATGTATAGGTCGTCGCCAGGGTATCCGCTCCTCCAAAGGTGCGGTCGCTCAACAGGTACACGTGATCCGCGCCCATTGCAAGCGCTACTTTGAGCTGGTTGACCGCTTCCGGCGGACCCATGGAGAAGATGGATATTTTCCCGCCATAGCGGTCTTTCAGCGCCAGGGCTGTTTCGATCGCGTTCATATCGGGGGGATTGATCTCATTACGCACGTTCTGGCGCAACAAACGGTGCGTATCGGGGTCAACCCGCACCTCTTCGGGTTTGGGGACGACTTTCATGCACACCGCAATCTGCAACTCAGCCACGAACGCCCTCCGTATCACGTTTCAGGGCAGCGGCCAGCGCCGGCAGGATTTTTTGGGCGTCGCCAATCACGCAGTAATCCGCGTTGTCGAAGATGGGGGCTTTAGGGTCGGAGTTGATCGCGATCACGGTTCCCGCTTTCTCGACTCCCACGATGAAATGAAACGCCCCGCTGATGCCACAGCAGATGGCGATTTTTGGGCTGCAGGTCACACCGGTCTGCCCGATCTGCCTTTCCCGGTCGATCATCCCCATGTCCACCAGCGGGCGCGTCGCGCCGACTTCTCCGCCCAGCATCTCCGCCAGTTCCTGGAGTTGAGCAAGATCAGCCGCGACTCCCCGCCCTCCCGCCACCAGCACAGGCGTCTGCGTGAGATCGATGCTGGCAGAGACACTTCGTTCAATGACCCGCGTGCGGATCATCTCCTGCTGGATTTGCACCGGGAAGGGGATTTTCTCGCCCACGTGGTCAGGTGCTTCTTTCAGTATCGGGAAAACACCCGGGCGAACGGTTGCCATCTGGGGTCGGTGATGTTGCATCTCGATCAATGCCAGCACGCCGCCACCAAACCCGGATACCTCGCTAATCATGACTCCGGTGGAGGGATCGATGCGAAGGTCCGTGCAATCCGCGTTAAGCCCGGTGCGCAGCCGCACCGCCAGCCTGGCTGCCAGATCGCGCCCGTCATGCGTGGCGCCGAGCAGGAAGATGCCCGGCTTGCCTTTCAGGATGGACTGGTATGCGGCGTGAGCGTAAGCGTCAACCGTGAAGCGTTCGAGCAGCGGGTGTTCCACCATCCAGACCCGGTCAGCCTGGTGAGCGATCGCCTGGTCGGCGAGTTTGGAGACCCGGCTCCCCAGCAGCAACCCGGTGAGCTGCCAGCCCAGTTCATCCGCCAGCTGGCGGCCTTTCCCAAGCAGTTCCAGGGAGATATTTTCAAACAAATCGTCCTGGTGCTCGAGAAAAACCCACACTTCCGTGGATTGGTCCTCTGGTTGATACAGGGAAGCGGCCATTCCTTGTTCCTGTCCCTTATTCCTTCAGCGCCAGCGCTGCCAGCTCGGCCAGGTCCAGCACCCGCAGAGCAGACCCGGGCAGCAGCCTGGCGCTGTCTTCCAGGCACACCAGGCAGAACGGGCAGGCGGTGACCAGGTGATCCGCGCCGCTTTCCACGGCCTGTTTTACGCGTATGTCAGAGAAGCGTTCGCCGCTGGGCGTTTCAAGCCACATTCGCCCGCCTCCGCCCCCGCAGCACAACCCGTCGATGTGTGAGTCTTTCATTTCGTTAAACACAACTCCCGGGATCGCCGCCAGCACCTGCCGGGGTGCGTCATATTCATTGTTCAGCCGGGCAAGGTAACAGGGATCCTGGTAGGTGAGGTGCATATCAAGCGCTTGATCGAAGATCAACCGGTGTTGTTCGATGAGTTCCGCCAGGTATTGCGTGTAGTGAATCGGCTGCCAATCCGGCGCGTATGGAGCATAGTGATTTTTGAAGACGTCGTAGCAATGCGGTGAGACCGTCACAAGCCGCTTTACTCCCTGTTCCTTGAAGACCCGGGCTGTGTTCTCCGCGATCTCCTCAAAATACGGCTTGTGTCCCACACTTAACGCGGCTTCTCCGCAACAGGGTTCCTCATTCCCCAGGTAACCGAAAGAGACCCCGGCAGCCCTGAGCAATCTCACCAGCGCGGCGGCTGTCTTTTGCGCCCGGCGGTCATAGGAGGAGGTGCACCCAACATACAGCAGGATCTCGTGCACTGCCGGATCAAAGACCGGCAGGTCCAGTTTCGCCGCCCAGGAGGCGCGCTGTGACGGGGGTTGAGACCAGGGGTTGCCGTTCCAGTACATCGACCACAGCGTGGTTGGCAGCCCTTTTTCCACCTGGTGTTTTTCCCAGGCGATCTGGCGCAGGGATTTGAATACACGCGGGATGTCCACGCCGCGCGGGCAGGTCGCCTGGCATTGACCACAGGTGGTGCACAGCCACAGGTCAGGGTCGGTGTGCTCGACTCCCAACTGGGCATAGCGCATCAGCCGGCGCACCGGAAGCGCTTTTTCTCTCACCAATCCCCACGGGCAGGCGGCCGTGCACTCCCCGCACTGGTAGCACACGGCGACGTCGCCGCCCGTCAGTTCGAGCAGCCTCTCCCAAAGCTTCTCATCCAGCTCCAGGTATTCATCCACCTTCTTCACCGCAATATCTCCTGACGACCTCGTCCATCTCGGCGATCTTCTCGGCGAATTCTTTGCCTTCGGAAGCGGAAATCCAGCGCAGCTGCATGCGTTCAGGAGCCACGCCTTTGTTGGTCAACTTGCGCTGCCACAAGTGAAAACGTTTATCGGTCAGGCGGTTGGCGTAATTGTAGTGACAGTCAGAACCGGTGTCGGTGAGCCGGCAGCCAGTGACCAGAACCGCGCCGGCTCCTTTCTCGAAGGCCCGGTTGATGAACCCCTCTTCGAACCTGGCTGAGCACATGGTACGGATGATACGGGCAGAGGTTGGGTACTGGCGCTTTTCTATACCGGCGAGGTCAGCCCCGGCGTAGGAGCACCAGTTGCAGGTGAATACCAGGCATTTATGCTCCGGGTTATCCTCCAACGCAGCATCAACCTGCGCCAGGATTTGCTCACGCGTGAAAAACGGCATCACAATCGCGTTGGAGTTGCACTCCGCGGCGCAGGTTCCGCAGCCCATACACGAGGCTTCGTGAATGATCACCGTCCCATCCTTCCCGGGCAATCCGATTTGCTCGATGGCGTTGAACGGGCACACCTTGACGCAGCGCATGCAGCCGATGCACAGTTCGGCGATGTGCTGGGCGGTGATCGGTTCCTTCTCGATCTCTCCGCGCGCCAGCAGCGATCCGGATTTACCGGAGGTTGCCAGCGCCTGGGCGATCGACTCACGGATATCCTTGGCTCCCTGGCAGGTGCCCGCCAGGTAAACGCCCTGGATGGCCGTCTCCACCGGACCAAGCTTGGGATGAAGTTCCATGTAAAAACCATCTTCGCTGCGCGCAAGCTTCAGCTGGTCGGACAGGTTGTCCGTGGTCGGGGTCAGCCCCACAACCAGCACTAAAAGGTCGGACTCAAAGCGGATCTTTTGACCAAGCAGCTCGTCACGGAAACTAACTCTTCCATCCTCCCAGCTGATCGCGTCCTGCGGCGCGGCGTCCGCGTAGCGGAAGAATTGCACACCCGCCGCCATCGCCTCCTTATACAGCTCCTCCGCGTTGCGGCTGTAGGTGCGGATGTCCTTGCTGAGCACCCTGACCTGTTTTCCCATGTGGCGCAGGCGAAGCGCCTGCTGGATCATTGAAGTACAGCAATATCGCGCGCAGCCGGTGCGCCCCTGCCTCGATCCGACGCAGGAAATGAAGGTAATCCTCTTCGCGCTCACCTCGTTTTTCAGGAGCAATTGCTCCAGCTCGAGGTTGGTAATCACCCGCGGGTCCTTGCCGTGCTCGAATTCCAACGGATCGTAGGGTGTAGAACCGGTCGCGATGACAAGCGCGCCCACGCGCAGGTCCTCGTCATTGCTCAAGTGCGCGTTGAAATCTCCCACCAGGCCGCCGATATGCTCAATCGTGCTCCCCAGGTGAATGTGAACGCCGCTGAGCTGTAGTTCGCGCTCCTTTGCCGCTATCATGTCTTCCGCCCTGATGCCGGCAGGCGCGATCACGTCCAGTTGATTGAGCAGACCGCCCAGCCGGTCATTCTTCTCAACCAGGTGGGTTTCGAATCCCTGCTGCGCCATCGAAGCCGCGGCCGTCATCCCGGCGATGCCGCCGCCGATGACCAGCACCTTGTTTTCCAGTTTCAGATGCGACGGTGTGAGCGGGGTGAGCAGGCGCGCCTTGGCCACTGCCATCGCCACCATCTCCATCGCTTTTATCGTGGCGTTTTCTTTCTCGTGCTTGTGCACCCATGAATCCATGTTGCGGATGTTGGACATTTCCAGCAGGTAGGGATTCAACCCGGCGCGCGCGAGCACGTCCCGGAAGATGGACTCGTGAGTTTTGGGCGAGCAGGCCGCCACCACCACGCGGGTGATGCCTTCGCGCTTGATGATCTCCTCGATCTCCTGCTGGGTGTTGCCCGCGCATGAGAACATCTGGTTGCCGGCGTAGACAACGTCCGGCAGGGTGCGGGCGTACTCGGCCACCCTCTTCACGTCGACGACCCCGGCGATGTTGCTGCCGCAGTGGCACACGAACACCCCCACGCGCGGTGTGTCGATATCCGCTATGGGCTCGACCTCCGGTGTTTCCGGCCAAACGCGCGCGGTCAGGTGGCGCATGGAGAGGGCAGCCGCGCCGCTGCCTTCAGATACGCTGTCCGGGATGTCCTTTGGTCCGGATACACAGCCGGCAGTGTAGACGCCGGGTTTGTTGGTCATCACCAGCCCGCCGGCGGTCTCGTTGGAATGGATAAAGCCATCTGCATCCAGCTCAATGCCCAGCGTTTCTGCCAGTTCCTGCAGCCCGTTGGGCGGGGTGACCGCGTTTGCCAGGACGACCATGTCAAAGGGATCATTGCGGCGTTCTCCCGTCATGACCTCTTCATAAGTAACACGGATCTGCCCGCTTCCATCGCTCTCGATCCTGGATGGCCTTCCGTGGATGAACCTTGCGCCCTGACCTTCCGTGCGGTCATAAAAGCCATCGAACCCCTTGCCGTAGGCGCGGATATCCATGTACAGCACGGTCACATCCGTGATGCCATGATCGAGTGCCTGGTAGGCGTGTTTGATGGAATACATGCAGCAAAACCGCGAGCAGTGATGCTCGTGCGTCTGGTCGCGCGAGCCCACGCACAACACCAGCAGCAGGTTCTTCGGGTGTTCCCCGTCCGAAGGGCGCAGGATCTCACCGCCGGTCGGACCGGCGGAATTGACCAGCCGTTCGAACTCCAACGCGGTCAGGACGTCCGGATGCCTCCCGTATCCGAATTCGTGCAGCTCCCTGGGATCGAGCATGTCGTAACCGGCCGCCAGGATGACCGCGCCGACCTGTTTTTCAACAATGGTTTCAGGTGGAAGCAGAAAATCGATCGCTCCCGGCGGGCAGACCTGCTGACAGTGGTCGCAGGGGATGTAATTGGGCGGCTCGTTCAGGCAGTTTTGCATGTCGATGAGGTAGAGCCCGGGGACGGATTGCGGGATGGGCGTGTAGATCGCCTTGCGCACCGCCATCCCGGAATCGTACTCGTTGGGCAGCACGACCGGGCAGACATTGGTACACTCGCCGCAGCGCGTGCACGCGTCTGTCACATACCGCGATTTCTGCCGGATGCGGACCGTGAAATTACCCGCTTCGCCATCCAGCCCAACCACCTCGGCCGGTGACAGGACCTCGATATTGGGATGCAACCCGACCTCAGACATCTTTGGCGCTTCGATGCAGATCGAGCAGTCGAGCGTCGGGAAGTTCTTGTCGAGCACCGCCATCACCCCGCCAATGGTCGGCGCGCGTTCCACCAGGATGACCTTTACGCCGCCTTTTGCCAGGTCCAGCGATGCCTGGATACCGGCGATTCCGCCACCGATCACCAGCACCGAATCGCTCATGAGCCGCTCCGGTAAATATGCTTCTCGACCGGGTATTGGTAACCGGTTTCCAGGGCTTGCAGGTTGAGCTGCACCGTTTTCGGCCGCACGGTCGACGTGACCGCCTGTTTGAGCGCGTCCACGGAGACAAGGCCGGTGACAGCCGCGAAAAACCCCAGCATCACCATGTTGGCCACCACGCGCCGGCCCAGCGATTCAGCCAGGCGTGTGGCAGGGATGCGGTACACCTCATCACCATCGAAGGGGGTGACCAGGTTCTCCTCGGTGATGATGACCGCGTTTTCAGCGGCGGTGTGCCGGCATTGCGTATAGCCTTCAGGGGACAGGGCGACCAGGATATCCGGTTTCTGTACGAAGGGATAATCGATCCATTCATCAGCGACGATCAGGTTGACGCTGGATGCACCGCCGCGCGCCTCTGGGCCGTAGGACTGGGTCATCACCGCTTCAGCCTCGCTGTAAATGGTCAACGCCTTTCCCAGGATGAAGCCGATGAGCGCCACGCCCTGCCCGCCGAACCCGGAGAAGCGGATCTCTTTCCTCATTTCTTCAAACCTTTTCGATCAGGAGAACGTGAGTTGTTCATTCTGACTGCACCTGTACGGGTTGATAGGGCGGGCGGTCCCGGTCCACAAATTTGCCGATGAAGATCGGTTTATCCTCGCGCATGTCGATCACCAGGTCTTCGTCGCGCACGTCCCCGTCCTGGACGAGCTGGCAGCGGGTGCGGTAAAGTTCCATCTCCTCCAGTCCGTCGTTGATGTTGTTGGACTTCCCGTACCCCACCGGGCAGGGCGCCAGCACTTCGATAAAAGTAAACCCGGGTTTCCGGAAGGCATCCAGGACGGCTTCCTTCAGTTGCCGCGCGTGCAGCGTCGTCCAGCGGCTGACGTAGTTCGCCCCGGCGGCGGCCAGCAGGTAGGGCAGGTTGAACGGCATTTCAGGGTTGCCATACGGCGCGGTGGATGCCAGCGAGCCCTTGGGGCTGGTGGGACCGAATTGACCGCCGGTCATGCCGAAATTGAAGTTATTGATGCAGATTACCTTGATGTCGATGTTGCGTCGGGCCGCGTGGATGAGGTGATTCCCCCCAATCGCGGCCAGGTCGCCGTCGCCGCTGAAGACCGTCACCATCAATTCCGGTTTGGCGAGCTTGATGCCGGTGGCAAAGGGGATCGCCCGGCCGTGGGTGGTGTGATAGGAGTCGATGTTCATGTAGCCCGCGACCCGACCGGAGCAGCCAATCCCTGAGACCACCACGTGCCTGTCGATCTCCACGCCTGAGTCGAGGATGCCCTGGGCGTAACAGCGCATGGCGATGCCGATCCCGCAGCCCGGGCACCAGATGTGCGGCATGCGGTCCGCGCGGATCAGGTCGTCGAGGGGGTGGCGATCCACCATCTGCGGGCTGGTCATGCTGACTCCCGAATGGCTTCCAGGATGGGCGCTGGAGGTATCATCGCTCCGCCGGCGTGGAATACCCCTTTTACCGGTCGCCCGGTGACGCGCTGAACTTCTAGGCTGACCTGCCCCAGGTTCATTTCAGCCACGATCACCGTTTTTGCCTGAGCAGACAGCGCCTGTACCTGCTGTTCGGGGAACGGCCACAGCGAGACCAGGCGCAGCAGACCTGCCCTGATTCCGGCCTGGCGCGCTTCCCGCACTGCCTGGCGGGCGGAGCGGGCGGTGCAGCCAAATGAGATGATCAGAATATCGGCATCCTGCGTATCGTAATTCTCCACGAGCACCAGCTGGTCGCGGTTGACGCGTACCTTGTTGACCAGGCGGGTGACGAGTTTGTGATGGGTGCTGGCGTTCATGTCTGGGTATCCCCGCTCATCGTGGGTGAGACCGGTGTAGTGGATCTTGTAGCCCTCCCCGGCGTGCACCATCGGCGGAACGAGGTCGGGGTCGGTTGCGCGGAAGGGTTCGAACGGCTCGCCGGGGGGCGTTAGCGGATGCTTGCGCTGCCAGCGCGAGACCTGTTCTGGCGGCGGGATGACCACCCTTTCAACCATGTGACCGATCACTTCATCCGACAGCAGGAGAACCGGCAGGCGGTAGCGGTCTGCCACGTTGAAACAATGAATGGTCAGGTCGAACATTTCCTGGGGAGACCAGGGCGAATAGGCGACTGAGCCGTAATCTCCGTGCGAGCCCCAGCGCGCCTGCATCACGTCGGATTGCCCTGGCATGGTCGGCAGACCGGTGGACGGGGATCCGCGCTGCACATCGATGATCACGCTGGGGATCTCCAGCATCATCCCCAGGCCGATGTTTTCCATCATCAGGCTCAGGCCAGGCCCCGATGTGGCGGTCATGGCGCGCGCGCCGGCGGCGGAGGCTCCGAGGATGGCAGCCATGCTGGCCAGTTCATCCTCCATCTGGACGAATACGCCCCCCACCTCGGGCAGGCGGCGCGCCAGGTGCTCTGCGACCTCGGTGGATGGGGTGATCGGGTAACCGCCAAAAAAGTGGCAGCCAGCCGCGATCGCGCCTTCGGCGCAGGCTTCGTCCCCGTTCATAAAGTGCCTGCCGGTCAGGACGCGTTTATCCGTCATTTGCTGCTCCGTTGACAGGCAGGGTAAAAATCGCGAATTCCGAACAGATCAGCGTGCAAAACTCACAGTTGACGCAGGCGTTCTCTTTACCGGGAGCGATGGCGGGGTAGTGGTAGCCTTTGGCGTTCATCCCGCCGGAAACCTCGAGCACCTGCTGCGGGCAGAAATGGATACACAATTCGCAGCCCTTGCAGCGATCGACGATGAGATAGACATTTCCGCGTGGGATGTGGACTTTATCAACGTTGAGAGGTTTACGATCGAACACCTTCACAGGTCAGTCCTTTTTATCGAACACCTCTTCCAATATATATTCATTATACAGGCGATCCAAAATCCAGTTAACGCAAGCAATTGGATATCGATATGAAAAAGATGCGTCAAGCATCTTTTTCATTGTCCTGTCATAAAATTGTGAGTCCGGCGGACATCACTCAAGCTTCTTGAAAAGCATGTAGCTGGTCTTATCCTTATCGACAACGTAGCCCATTTTCTGGTAGAGACGAAGCGCGCCGCTGGTGTTGTCGGCGTCCACACCCAGGTGCGTTTCCTGCATGCCCATCCCGCGGAACATGCGGATGCTTTCAGCGATTAGCGCCCTGGCGATGCCCTTTCCGCGCCACGGGCGAAGGGTGAAGATATCCTCGGTGTAGCCGCGCTTGCGATGATAGGT
>CAYYBP010000006.1:0-39464 GCA_964470275.1 uncultured Anaerolinea sp.
TTACCTGAGGGACAACCTGACGATGAGCCTGGCGGACCGCGTGCAGCGTGGACATTATTACGCCATCGTCGACGAGGTGGATAACATCCTTATTGACGAGGCCCGCACGCCGCTCATTATCTCCGGGCCGGCTTCAGATGAGACCGAGGGGTATTTGAGGATGTCGCAGGTTGTACGCGCGCTGAATCCCGAAGATTATGAAGTGAACGAGAAGGATAACCAGGTTTCGATCACTGAAATTGGCGAAGCTCATATCGAAGAGATCCTTAACGAGTCGCTGCGCGACCCGGACCGGCCGGAAGACATCACCCCTGAACAGGCGCGCCTGCTGGGCTACCTGGAACAAGCGCTGCGGGCGCAGCACCTGTTCAAACGCAACAAGGACTACATCGTCCAGGGCGGCAAGGTCATCATTGTGGATGAGTTCACCGGGCGCCTCATGCCCGGACGGCGCTGGTCAGAAGGATTGCACCAGGCGATTGAAGCCAAGGAGGGCGTACGCATCGAACCCGAGAACGTCACATACGCCACGATCACCATCCAGAATTACTTCCGCATGTATGAAAAACTGGGCGGAATGACGGGAACCGCGCTTACAGAAGCCGAGGAATTCGCCAAGATTTACAAGCTCGAGGTGCTGCCGATTCCAATGAACCTTGAGTACGTCGCTTCACGCGACAACTCGCCCCTGGTGCTCACCGATATCAAAGATGAACAAAACTACCAGGTACAGTATTACGCCCGCAAAGAAGACCAGGAAAAAAAGCCGGTTTTCTGGCGCCGCCAGGACTTCCCGGATATGGTGTACCGCACAGAAGAAGGCAAGCTGCGCGCAATCGTTACCGAGATTATGCATTATTACGCCATTGGACGCCCGCAGCTGGTTGGCACAACATCGGTCGAACATTCGGAACGGCTTTCATTCCGGCTCGGGGCTGAATCTGTCCGCCGCCTGGCGCAGACCCTCGTCATCCGCGACGCCTGGGTCGAGAAAAACAACAAATCTCCTGAGCTGGAGATCGCTGAACTGCAATTCCTCAACCGTCCGTTGAACGAATTGAACGTGGCAGAGATGCGGCCGGTCGCGAGGCAGGCAGGCCTGTCATCGATCAACCCTGAGGAGCCCGACCTCTTTCAGCGCCTGCTTAAGATCCTCAACCTGGATCCATCCTACGCGCCGCGCGTCATGGCGGTGCTGCAGGGAGGCATCCCGCACCAGGTCTTGAACGCGCGCAAACATGACGAAGAATCGCAGATCATCGCCAGGGCTGGCGCTTTTGGATCAGTCACCATCGCCACCAACATGGCCGGTCGCGGTGTGGATATCAAGCTGGGCGGTGAGTTGAACGAGGAGATCCTGGCTGATGTCATCCGCGTGCTCGAGCGCGCCGGGATACCGGACCCATACGACATGACGAATGAGGCCCGCCGGAACGAACTGGAGAAATTAACCGCCGAAGATTACGGTATTTACGAGGAATCTGTAAATACCTTCATTAGCTATCTGGAAGATATGAAGCGGGTGCGAGCGCTGGGCGGATTGCACGTAGTCGGTTCGGAGCGGCATGAAGCCCGCCGGATTGACAATCAGCTGCGCGGGCGCGCTGCCCGCCAGGGCGATCCCGGCTCCTCGCGTTTCTACCTGTCGCTCGAAGATGACCTGATGCGCCTGTTCGGTGGTGGACAAATGGAAAGCCTGATGGGAAGGCTCAAGGTCGACCAGAGCATGCCCATCGAGAGCGGGTTGCTGGGGCGCATGGTGGAACAGGCGCAGGAACGAGTCGAGGGCAACAACTTCGACGTCCGCAAGCACCTGCTTGAGTACGACGATGTATTAAATTCACAGCGCAAGCGCATTTATGCCGAACGCAACCGTGCTTTTGAAAAAGAGGATCTGCATGATGATGTGGTCGACGCGCTGCGCACAGAGCTGAACGAACGCATACCCAAAGCCCTGAAGGACGAAGAAGGACCTTGGAAGCTCCTGGCGTATCTTGAGGAAGTTCAGCCATCCATGACGTTCGAAAATGAAGGCGTTCGCGCGCCTTCGTTTACCCTCCGCCTCATCCTGGATGAGTTGGCGGGGAGGTTGGGGAGCGACCCTGGCAAAGAAAAGACCCGTGAAACGCTACTCGCATTGGCGAATGACGCGCTGAAGGCTGAACTGGATCACCTGCTCAATTCGACCAATCAAATGCTCGAGAAGACGGAAGAGACGGTCAACCAGATCAGGACGGAACGGTTGGAGAGCGTCGATACGTTTTTCGACGGGCTGGATGCCGACCAGGAACGCCGCCCGCAGGAAATGCTTGAGGAGCTCACGAACCTCACCAGGACGCAGCTGCGGCTTTCTTCAGAGGAGATGAGATCTCTCCCGCACGGGGACAAGGTAGTGCAGGACAGGATCACCGACCAGGTGAGCAAAGCCCTCAACCTGCTCGCGATCACCCGCACGGTCGGTGTGATCGAACGCCGGCTTGAGGATTCGTTAAACCTGAGAACCTCTGATCTGTTGGACCTGGATTGGGATGACGTGTCTCAAAACATACTCACCCAGGTTGAATCGGTTGTTCAAAAACGCAACGACAGCCTGTTGACGGCGCAGGGCGCTGTCGGCCAGAACATTGACAGCATTCTCAACCGCCTGCCGGATGGCGCGCTGGACGAAAACAATTTCATCGATCTGCTGCTTACCATGGGCGTCGGCTCACGGATGGCGATCGACCCGCGCACCCACCAGCGCGGTATGCGGCGTGTGATCCTCGTGAATTTCATCTATTACGCTGCGAAGCTTCTGCAGGATCGCCCGGTACAGGAGATCACAAGTGAGATCCTGGACCATCTTGAAACCACGCAGGAAAAACTTGAGACCGTGTGGGGCCGCACCGAATTTGAACGCTTCAGGCTCTCAGGCGCGACGATCCAGAATCTTGACCCTGTGATCAAGGAAACCCTGCAGAATGAAATCGGAGAGGAAGATTTCCACCAGCTCGCCGAAAGCCCGGTCGATTCGCTGCCCGAAGGTATCAAGCTCAAGCTCGAGAATTTGCTCGGTAGGCGGGTACAGAATCAGATCCACCGCCATATTCTGTTGAGCGTGATCTCTGAGCTGTGGGTGGAATACCTGACCCGCGTGGATGCCCTGCGGGTATCCATCGGGTTGGAAGCCTACGCCCAACGCGATCCTCTCGTTCAATACAAAGGCCAGGCTTCGGAAATGTTCAAAAACCTGTTGAGCGATATCCGCTCCGGTATCATCAGTCGCATGTTCCTCTACCAGCCGCGCAGACCGGGAGCGCAAACTGCGGAGAAAACTGCCCCTCCAGCAGTCACACCAGCCCCGGCGGTCAAAGAACAGCAGGCGCTTGATCCCCGAAAAAAGAAGCGGAAAAGGCATTAAGTCAAATTAATTCTGATTAATCCCGATTAATGGGTTGACTTTACAATTTCTTAAGCATAATGAAGTTCAAATGATGTATAATAAAAAACTGCTATAGCCCTTGTCAAAGTAAATTTGACTCAATGTTGGTTAAAAGATTAGGGTAAATCTCAAGCGCCGGAGCATACATCTAATGGACGCAACTGTTTCCCAGAACGATATGGGGGAAAATACCGAGAACAACCAGAACGAAAACAACATGGCTTCTCTTCTCGAAAAGGAAGGGTTGGGGATTGAGTTTCCGACCCAGGGCGAGATTAGGAAGGGTGTGGTTGCCAGTATTACCCCAGGTCAAATCCTTGTCAGCGTTGGCACAAAATCAGAGGGGATCATCCACGGAAAAGAATTTGAGTTGATCCCAAGTGATGAACTTGCCGAGCTAAAAGTTGGCCAGGAAATTTCGGTGTATATTCTTAACCCCGAAGACTCAGACGGCAACCTGGTCCTGTCTTACATGCGCGCGAGAGAAGAAGAAAGCTGGCAGGAAGTTGAAACCCTGCTTGAAAACAAGAAATCATTCCACAGCACGATCATCGGCTACAACAAGGGCGGGTTGATCGTACCGATCGGCGGGCTGCGCGGGTTCATCCCCGCGTCGCAGATCAGCCTCACCCGGCGCGCCTCCGTTACCGGGGAGACTCCCGAGCAGCGCTGGGGTAAGATGATTGGGGAAGAAATCGATGTTTGCGTGATCGAGATCGACCGCGAACGCCGCCGGCTGATCCTTTCGGAGCGCCAGGCGAGCACGGAAACGCGCGAATCGGTCAAGGACCGCGTGCTTGATGAACTGAAGGAAGGCGAAACCTATACCGGGCGCGTGACCAGCCTGGCTGATTTTGGTGTGTTTGTGAACGTCAACGGCGCTGACGGGCTTGTGCACATGTCAGAACTTTCATGGGACCGCATTCAGCATCCGCGCGAAATCCTCAAGGTTGGGCAGGAAGTAAAGGTAAAAGTCATCAACATCGATCACGAGAAGAAGCGTATCGGTCTTTCCATCCGCCAGCTGCAATCTGACCCATGGGATGACCGGGCTGCCAACTATCGTGTCGGTCAGCTCGTGGAAGGCACCATCACCCGCCTCACCAAGTTCGGCGCTTTTGCCAGGCTCTCTGAAGACATCGAAGGTCTGATCCACATTTCGGAGATCAGTGAGAAACGCATTGAGCATCCCAAAGAAGTGCTCAAAGAGGGCGATACTTACACCCTACGCGTGATCAAGGTTGAACCGAGCGTGCACCGCATCGGTTTGAGCCTGCGCCGTGTCGATTCAATGGCCTACGCAGACATGGATTGGCAGTCTCTGGAAGACATCCTGGTCGAAGGCGAAGAAGGCGAAAAGCCCGCCGCCCAGGCAGAACCCGCGGCTGAAGTTGAAACCCCAGTCGTTGAAGCGCCGGTTGCTGAAGCGCCGGTTGCTGAAGCGCCCGTTGCTGAAGCGCCCGTTGCTGAAGCGCCCGTTGCTGAAGCGCCGGTTGCTGAAGAGCCAGCCACGGAAGTCGACCCGGCTGATTCAACCGACGCAGCTCCCACGGTTGAAGAATAGCCTGAATTGATCTGATCAAGCGCACCTGAATGGTGCGCTTTTTTTATACTTATCCCGGCTGAGAAAATTTCGGGTTATACTATAAGCAACAGCAACATAATCGATTGGAGAGTATCTTTTCTGATGACCGAAGAACCAGGCCAAATAGAGAAGAATGAAAATACAGGAACTAAAGCCCCGTTGAGTGCAATCCCGCGGGCGCGCATCCGCATCGGCATACTCGTCACGCTGGCTGGTTTTGCCGTGTTCCTGGTCGGTGCCCGGCCAGGTTTATTCGGTCTGGACCGCAGCCCGGTGGTAGGGTTCATCCAGATCGCGGTGATGCTCATCGGAATCGCCACGCTTTGCATTGGCGGATACGTGGCCATCCACGCCCTGTGGCGAAAACGCACCCCCAGCATCACCGCGGATATTGGGATACGCCTGGTCGGCACGGGTTACGTGGTGACCATGTTCTCCGGGTTGGCGGATATCTTTGGGGTTGGAACTCATCCGCTACCGGGCATTCCCTATTTTGGTGTTTGGCAGGCGCGGGGAATGGAGATCGGCTGCGCCGTCATCGCCATTGGTTTCATCATGATGTTCCCGTATTATCGCAAAGCTGACTGAATCTACACTTCCCGTCCCGGTAAAATCACATTCAGCATTTCTTCGTTGGTGACGAATTTATATTCCTCGATCCCCAACTCAAGCGCTTTTTGCTTTTCAATTTCCATCAATTTGAGTAGGTCCGGTTTCATCACGACATCGCATTCCAACGCGGTGATCTTCTGCTCGAGGTCACCCATGCTGATCCCACCATCAAGGCTGCCTGCCTGGAAATGCTGGATCATGGCGCACGCCGCGTTGATGCCGTCCTTTTTCGCGTTTCCCACCAACCCGCTGCTGGGCACGCGCGACCAGCCTGCCACGAAGAGCCCACGCTGCCACTCCCCCGTTTGGGGGTCAGCCACCTCGTACGATTGACCATCCACCGGGTGATCGGGCCGGGCGGTGCGCAGGAACTCGTTGTGCTGAACAGCAAGCCCCAGCCCCTCCTCCACCCGGTCGCCGATGGCAAAAATCACCGTATCCGCAGCCTGAGACCAAAACGTGCCCAATCCCCTGGCTTTGACCTCGTCGTTGACCTGGACCAGGGTGTTGTCTTCCAGCGTCACACTCGCGACCTTCTCTTCATCATCCCCCTCGATCTTCGTCGGGGAGGAGAGAAAATGCATGTACACGCTGGCGCTGCCCTTAGATTCTTCCGCCCGTTCCAGGGCGCATAGAATTGACGCCTTTTCAGCCTCCGGGTCCTGGCCAATGGCGCGCATCATTTCAGCGACCCGTGCGATTTCACGGTCAAAAGCCACCAGGTCAAAATTGCGGATGATCGGTTCAAGTTCCTTCCTGGAGAATTTCACCTCTGCCGGACCCCGACGCACGCAAATGTGCACTTCGTGCACCTGCGGGCGGGTTAACAAGTGACGCGTGATATCCGCCATGACGTTGCCCGCGCCAACCACCACAACCTTTGCACCGATGCGAACATCCATCGTGCTGAAAGGCGGCAGCAGGTTGTAATGGTAAACGAGGTCCTTGGCGTGATACACACCGGTTAATTTCTCACCGGGGATCCCCAGCCACTTCGTCCCCTGCGCGCCGCAAGCCACCAGGATAGCAGGAACACCCCAGGATCGAAGGGTCTCAATGGTGATACAGCGATCGGTGCCGATGCACAGGTTGCCGTAGTAATGCACTTTATCGTTTGCCAGGATCTGCTGGAATTGCTTGCGCAGTCCCGCCTTGAGAGCATGTTTCTCGGGATAGATCCCGTATTCTGCCATTCCCCCGGGTTTTATGTCGCGGTTGAACACAGCCACCCCGTAACCCGCCTGGGCCAGCTTTTCGGCTGCGAACAAACCTGCCGGACCCGCACCGATAATCGCCGTCTGTATGCTTTCCACCATCGCGTATCCTCCAGGATTCAGTGCCTGATCTATTTTCCTTTATTATAGCAACATCCCTATCCCACACCTGCCGCTTATGCTATAGTTGTCTTGATACCACATAGAGGTGTTATGGAAACGTCGATACAACAGGTTACGTTGGAAAACGGTTTAAAAATACTGCTCAAAGAAATTCACAATGCGCCGCTCATCAGCCATTGGGTGTGGTACCGTGTCGGTTCCCGCTACGAAGTCGCCGGCAAGACCGGCATCTCCCACTGGGTCGAGCACATGCAATTCAAGGGCACGCCGCGCTTCCCGGCGGGCATCCTGGACAAAGCCATCAGTCGGGATGGGGGCATGTGGAACGCCTTTACCCACCTGGATTGGACGACGTACTTTGAAACCATGCCCGCGGACGCGATCGACCTGGCGATCTCGCTTGAAGCCGACCGTATGCGGAACAGCACTTTCGAGCCGGGAGAGGTCGATTCAGAACGGACGGTCGTCATCTCAGAACTCGAGGGCAATCAGAATGAACCGCTCTTCCTCCTGGATGAAGCCGTCCAATCCGCCGCCTTTGACAGCCACCCTTACCGCAACGAGGTGATCGGCAGCCTGGCAGATTTGAGATCGATCACGCGAGATGATCTGTACCAGCATTACCGGCAGTATTACAACCCGGCCAACGCGGTAGTCGCGGTGGCAGGTGACTTTGAATCCGGCAGTCTGATTGAGAAGATCCGGCAGGCATACGCCTCCATTCCAGGGCACCCACTGCCTCCTCCCGGCTGCCAGCCGGAAGCCCCTTTGCGATCAGAACAACGCCTTATGGTCAACGGTCCCGGTGAGACCACCTACCTGCAACTGGTATACCGGTCTCCGGCCGCCAGTGAGGAGGATTTCTTTGTTTTCACCATCATCGATAGCCTCCTCACAGGTCCAACCAGCCTGAACATGTTCGGCGGCGGCGCGATCTCAAATAAAACTTCGCGCCTGTACCGCAGGCTGGTGGAGAAGGAGTACGCGATCAGTGTCAATGGGTCGCTGCAGGCTACCGCGGATCCGTTCCTCTACAATATCACCATCACGGTCCATCCCTCGCGCAGCCCGGAAGAAGTATTGGAGCAGGTGGATAAGGAGCTTACCGCGCTTCGGGGTCAGCCGCCCACCCAGGCGGAGATCGACCGGTCCGCCAAGCAGGCGCGGGCATTGTTTGCCTATGGCAGCGAGAACATCACCAACCAGGGCTTCTGGATGGGATATTCCGAGATGTTCGCGGATCACTCCTGGTTCACCGGCTACACGGATCGTCTCTCCCGCGTGACCGTGGACGATGTTCAACGGGTGCTGCTCGGTCTTCTCAATTCCGACCAGCGGGTCGTGGGAACCTATCAGCCGGATGGAGCACACGCATGAACACTCTCCCGATGACCAATTCCATCCCCGGACCTGATGATATACACCGCCAGGTTCTGCCCAATGGGATCGTGGTTCTAACCCGCAGCAATTTCAACAGCGCATCCGTGGTGATTTCCGGGTATGTTACGGCGGGCAGCCAGTCTGATCCTACAGATAAACTGGGTCTTGCGCATTTCACCGCCCTTGGTCTGATGCGCGGAACCCTATCCAGTGATTTTCAGACCCTGTTCGACCGGCTTGAATCGGCTGGAGCAAGCCTGGGGTTTGGCGCAAGCGTCCACACCACCAGCTTCAGCGGCCGCGCGCTTGCTGAGGACCTGCCGCTGGTTCTATCCACGCTTGAAGAATGCCTGACCCGCCCGGTGTTCCCGGCCGCCCAAATCCACAGGTTGAAAAACCAGCTGCTGACCGGACTGGCGATCCGGGCGCAGAGCACCGGCGATATGGCCGCGCTGACATTCGATTCACTGCTCTTTCCTGACCATCCTTACGGCAGACCGGAAGACGGGTACACCGAGACGATCAATGCCATTAATCCTGATGACCTGGCGCGTTTCCACCACGACAATTACAGCCCGGCAGGCATGGTCATCGCCATCGTGGGCGCCGTCGAACCGCAGCAGGCGGTAGACCTGGTGCAAGAATCCCTTGGTGTTTTTACCACCAGGCAGAAAGCCGTATTTCCCTCCTTCCCCCAGGTGCTGCCCCCGCGTGAAAAAACCGTCCGGCATCTGGTCATACCGGGAAAAAGCCAATCTGACCTGGTGATGGGCTCGCTTGGACCCAGGCGCAAATCGCCGGATTACATCGCTGCGTCATTGGGCAACAGCATCCTGGGACAATTTGGATTGATGGGGCGCATCGGGGACAGCGTGCGCGAAAAAGCCGGTCTGGCGTATTACGCCGCGACAAGCCTTAACGCCTGGAGAGAGAGCGGCTCGTGGGAGGTCGCTGCCGGTGTGAACCCCGAAAACGTTGAGAAAGCCACCGACCTGATCACCAGTGAGCTTGACCGCTTCACAAGTGAAATGGTCACGCAGGAAGAACTGGCAGACAATAAATCCAATTTCATCGGCCGCATGCCGCTCACGTTGGAGTCGAATTCAGGTGTCGCCAACGCGATCCTGAATCTTGAGCGCTTCGACCTCGGGTTGGATTATCTAAGGCGCTACCCGGCGCTGGTCCGGGCGATCACACCGGAGGAGATCCTGGCGGTCGCCAAACGGTACATCGACCCACAGAAACTGATCATCGTATCAGCCGGACCGGGCACCAAAACACGAGGCAAAAGATGAATCAGATCGCCAGCGGGATCGACCTGGTGGAGATCCGGCGGATCAATGCCATTAATCCCGCGATCAAAGCGCGATTTTTGAAACGCGTCTACACCGAGCGTGAGTTGGCAGAATGCAACGGCAAAGATGCCAGCCTGGCCGCCAGGTTTGCCGCCAAGGAGGCGGCTGCCAAGGCACTTGGCTGCGGCATCGGAAGAATATCGTGGCAGGAGCTGGAAATCATCACCACGGAAAACGGCAGACCTGTGCTGTGTTTACACGGCGAGGCTGCCAGGCTGGCGGCGGAACTCGGCTGGTTCGGGTGGTCCGTCTCGCTCAGCCACACATCTGAATACGCTGTCGCCTGTGTCACCGCCTTGAGCGAATCTGCAGGATAATGAAAATTCTCGCGGTCAGTGATGAAATTGTCGGGTACCTTTACAGCCCGATGGTCAGGGAGCAATTCCCGGATATAGAGTTGATTCTCTCCTGCGGCGACCTGCCTTATTACTATCTCGAGTACCTGGTCAGCATGCTGGATGTCAGGTGTTATTTCGTGCGCGGCAATCATTCCGCGAAAACCGAGTACGGGGTTGAGGGTGCACGCAAATACCCCTGGGGCGCGGTTGACCTTCACCGCAGAGGCGTGACCGATCCATCCGGATTGCTGCTGGCGGGTCTGGAAGGTTCGCTGCGTTACAACCTTGGTCCTCACCAGTACACTCAGGCGGACTATTGGAGTTACGTCTTTGAGCTTGTGCCGCACTTGTTGTTCAACAAAGGCAAATACGGGCGATACCTGGATATCTTTATCACCCACGCGCCGCCTTGGAAAGTGCACGATGAAGAAGACCTGCCCCACCAGGGGATCAAAGCCTTCCGCTGGCTGATCAGGGTTTTTAAGCCCGGGTATTTCTTGCACGGGCATATTCACGTTTACCGCAATGACACCGTCACCCGGTCTTTGGTAGACAGCACGGTCGTGGAGAATGTGTACAGGTATAAAAAACTGACCGTCACGATCCCCCAAAAGCCTTCCGGGTCAACAGATGGAGAACAATGACAGATCAATTCTTTGATGACAAGTCAAGCGTGAACTGGAACGCGCGCATGGATTTTGCGCACGCCTACCGCAAGGGCTTCTGGCGCTCGATCACCAGCTGGATCAGCAACAAGAACAATGAACTGCTGCCATTCGAAGAAGTCCTCAAGCACATCCCGATGCGCGGGCAGAATTATATCGGCGTTAGGCAGATCGAGACTGACAAGGTAATCGGGTCCGTCAGCCGCTACCAGGATTTTGACCGCGCGTTCCTGCCGCGGCAGACCCATACCCGTTCGCGCTGGGAGAGTATTGACCGTGCTCATTTTAAGCGGATCATCCTTCCGCCGATCGAGGTTTACAAGGTGGGTGATTATTACTTCGTGAAAGACGGCAACCACCGGGTTTCGGTTGCCCGCGAAAAAGGGCAGGCCTACCTCGACGCCTATGTCACCGAAATTCACACACCCGGCAAAATCGACCAGGACACGGATATCAATGAACTGGTCATGGAGCAGGAATACGCGGATTTCATCAACAGCACCCATTTGGATAAACTCGTACCGAATAACGATTTCCGCTTCTCGATTCCGGGTCAATACGACAAACTGCTGCAACACATCTCGGTTCACCGCTGGTTCATGGGCGAAAAACTTGACCGATCACTTACCGATGATGAGGCAGTGCTGGGCTGGTACCGCGAGGTCTATCTGCCGCTCGTGCGCATCATCCGCAAGGATGGGATCCTGGAGGATTTTCCTCAGCGCACAGAAATGGATCTCTACCTATGGATCATCGAGCACCGCTGGTACCTGTCAGAAGAACGGAAACGCAGGGTCAGCCTTGAATCGGCTGCCATTAACTTCAGGAGACAATTTTCGCATCACAGGTTTCGTCACATCTCACAGGTATTCTCCTGGATCAAAAAGAAGTTTACGGGCAGGAAGGGATGAAAAAAGCCGCCCGTGAGGCGGCTATAGATGTTTATATGAGGTTGAGAAGAGAGTATCAGCCCTTGATACCCAGCCAGAAATGATCCGGCATGATCATCTGGTCAGTCTGGACATCAATGCCGGAGGTCTTGGGAGGGGGTTCGTACTTCATCGTTGGATTAATGTAGCAGAGATCCGGTCTTTGACCGTATTTCCGTTGATAGTAATCGACAGCCCGGTTGACCTTCGCCAGGAAATCCAATTTTGGATCGTTATCAAACCAAAGCATGCCAGTATTCATCATCCACTCCCGTAATTTTTCTGATATTCCTGTTAATGCAAGGATTGGGCCAGAAACCAATCGAATTTAACCTATTATAGAACTTATATTCTACTTTGTCAATATGGCAATATCTCCCGCGGTCCCCCACAAAAAATGGATCGAAAAAGTTGACCTTCATTCAAATTACATTTACAATGATGAATGTGTGATCTATCAACCCCAGGAGGATGCATGACCCCCACCCCGATCGTTTCAAAAAGGGCACCTTTTTTTGAAGACATCCCGGTTGAGAAGTGGAACGACTGGCACTGGCAGTTGAGCAACCGGCTGAATTCGGTTGCGGATTTCGAGAAGGTGCTAACCCTCACCGATAGCGAACGGACAGCCCTTTCGGCGCCGAACCTCTTCCGCGTGGACGTGACACCGTACTTCGTCTCGCTGATCGATCCCAGAGACCCCGATGACCCCATCCGCCGCCAGATCATACCCACTGCCGGGGAGATCAACGCCTTCACTGGGATGATGGAGGATTCGCTGGCAGAAGACCGCCACTCGCCGGTGCCCGGCCTGGTGCACCGCTACCCCGACCGTGTCTTGATGCTGGTCACCACCCAGTGCGCCTCGTATTGCCGTTACTGCACCCGCGCCCGCATCGTCGGCGACCCGAACCAGACCTTCTCACGCAGCGAATTTGACGCCCAGATCGAGTATCTCAGGAACACGCCGCAGGTTCGAGACGTGCTACTCTCCGGCGGCGATCCGCTCACCCTTGCGCCGAGGCTGCTTGAGGAACTTCTCACCCGCCTGCGGGAAATCCCGCACATCGAGATCATCCGCATCGGCTCACGCGTGCCGGTGTTCATGCCGATGCGTGTCACCAGCGAACTGACCGACATGCTGCAGCGCTTCCACCCGTTGTGGTTGAACATTCACGTTAACCATCCCAATGAGATTTCGGCTGAACTGGCGAAAGGCGCAGACAAACTTACTCGCGCCGGCATCCCGCTGGGCAACCAATCGGTTCTGCTTGCCGGGGTGAACGATTGCGTGCATATCCAGCGCGACCTGGTGCAAAAACTCGTGCGCATCCGCGTGCGGCCATATTACCTGTACCAGTGCGACCTGGTTGAAGGCGCGGGGCACTTCCGCACGCCGGTGGCCAAGGGTATCGAGATCATCGAAGGGCTGCGCGGCCACACCTCCGGCTACGCGGTACCCACGTATGTTGTGGACGCCCCCGGAGGAGGCGGGAAAATCCCGGTCATGCCCAATTACCATATCAGTTCCTCCGATCACAAGATCGTGCTGCGCAATTACGAAGGATACATCACCACCTATGAAGAACCTCAGGATTACCGCGCGCATGACCCGAAAACCTGCTGGTACTGCCAGCATAAACGCGTCGAACCCGGCCAATCCGGCGTGAGCGGTCTGCTGGACGGCGAAGATATGTTCATCAAACCCGAGAATTTTGACCTGCTGCACAACCGCGGCGGCGGATTGCACCGTCTGCGCGCGGATGAATCCAAATGGAAACCGCTGGGAATCGGGCCAGGCGAGGAGGAATGAGCATGCACTACCGCAGATTAGGACAATCCGGCTTGAAGGTGAGCGAGATTTCGCTGGGCGCCTGGGTGACCTTTGGCAACCAGATCGATGAGATCACCTCGATCAACCTGATCAAGGAAGCCTTCGACCAGGGGATCAATTTCTTTGACAACGCCGATATGTACGCCAACGGGCAGGCTGAGCTCGTGATGGGCAAGGCGGTTGCCGATATGACGCGCGAGGAGCTGGTGATCTCCAGCAAGGTTTTCTGGCCGACGATGAAAGGACCCAACGGACGAGGTCTTTCGCGCAAGCACATCACTGAGTCGATCCACGCCAGCCTCAAACGATTGGGAACGGATTACGTCGACTTGTATTTCTGCCATCGTTACGACCCCGACACACCAGTGGAGGAGGTGGTGCGCACGATGACCGACCTTATTCACCAGGGCAAGGTGCTCTATTGGGGCACATCGGAGTGGGATGCCCACCAGATCATGCAGGCGCACGGCACCGCCCGTGAGTTTGGCCTGATTCCGCCCGCGATGGACCAGCCGCAATATAACCTGTTTCACCGCAAACGCGTTGAAGACACCGTCATGCCCGTTTGCCGGGAACTGGGATTGGGCCTGACCACGTTTAGCCCGCTCTATCACGGCATGCTCACCGGCAAATATAACAACGGCATTCCCCGGGGCAGCCGGGCATCCCTGGATGATTACGGTTGGATTCGCGACCGGATCACCCCGGAACGCATCGCGATTGTGAAACAATTGACCGAGGTCGCGAACGACCTCGATATCACCCCGGCCCAGCTGGCGATCGCCTGGATCCTACGCCGCAAGGAAGTATCCTCCGTGATCACCGGCGCCACGCGCCTTGAGCAGCTTGACGAAAACCTGGGCGCATCCGAAGCCCACGAGAAGCTGACCGAGATCGATATCGACCGTATTTTCGCCTGCCTGGGGAATTACCAGGAATAAGGATAAATCATTTTTCTGTCATCTACACAAAAAGAGCTTGCTTTCGAAAGCAAGCTCTTTTCTAATGTCGGTCATCAGGAGCGTAATTTCGCCCCAAGTTCCTGGTCCAGGCGCTTGATGATGCGGTTGCGCACCTGGGCGACTTCGCTGTCCGCCAGGGTGCGGTCGGGAGCCTGGTAGGTGAGCCGGTATGCCAGGCTCTTTTTGTCCTTCCCGATTTGTTCACCTCTGAACACGTCGAACAGCTTGATCTCCGTCAGCAGCCTGCCGCCGGATTGTTTGATCAGGTTCTCCACGCTGGAGGCGGGCACCGCTTCATCCAGCACCAGGGCGAGATCTTCGATCACCGCCGGGAAGCCCGGTACATCCGCTGTATGCGAGAGGTCTGGGATGAGCGAGATGATCAGATCCATGTCCAGGTCGGCTGCCAGCACCGGGTGCTTGAATGTGTCTGCCCAGTCGTACACTGCCCTCACCGAGGGATGGACTTCGCCGAATACGCCCAGTTGAACCTCGCCAGCGTATGCCAGGGCGCATTTACCAGGGTGGAACGATGGATGGCTGCCTGCAACAAATTTGATCTCTTGAATCCGCAATCCCTCCAACAGGTCTTCCAGGATGCCCTTCAAGCCGAAGAAGTCCATACTCTCCCCAGTGGTATTCTGCCAGCCCTGCAGATCGCGTGCGCCTGAAAGCAGGATGCCGAGGCGGTTCAACTCATCCGGAAGTTCGGAGGGGTCTTCAGAATGGAGGAAAACCGGGCCAATTTCAAACATGGCCAACCGGTTGCGATTCCTGGAATTCTTTTCCGCGTTTTCCAGCAAGCCAGCCAGCAGGCTGTGCCGCAGAAAGGCCTTTTCATACGCCAGCGGGTTTGAAATGCGCACATAGGGTTTGTCATCCTCAGCCGAACCCGGCGGAAGGCGCCTGCCCTCGCGCTCGGGGGTCGTCCAGCGGTAGCTGATCACTTCCTGCAATCCCAGCGCCACCAGCATGTCACGCACCCGCTCGGTACGGACCATGACCGGGTTACCCAGTTGGGGCGGCAGCAGGTCGGCGATGCGCGTCTCGGGAATGTTGTCGTACCCGTAAACCCGCGCGATCTCCTCCACCAGGTCTGCCTTGCCGGTGATGCCTTCCCCGATGTCCAGGCGGTGATCGGGGACGGTCGCCGTGACCTTGTCCTGCGAGATCTCAACCTTGAACTCAAGCCGGGTGAGCATCTCGGCGATCTGGGTGGTGGAAAGCGTCAGCCCGAGCCAGCGTTTCACGTCTTTGGGGGTGATCTCCACCACGGGCGCGGCGGGCGGCAGCGGGTAGGAATCCACCAGCACGGGGTCAGGCTGACCGCCGGACCAGCGCGACATCAATGCCAAGCAGCGCCTGACGCCGCTTTCCGCCATCGAAGGATGTACGCCGCGGATGAAGCGGTAGGATGCCTCAGACGGCAGGTTTTGCGCGCGGGCTGTACGGCGGATATTGATCATGTTCCACGCCGCGCCTTCCAGCAGGATATTGCGCGTGTTTTCAGTCACTTCGGACTCCAGTCCGCCCATCACGCCGGCGATCGATAGAGGGCCTGACTGGTCGCACACGAGGATGGTGTTGCGGTCAAGTTTGCGCTCGACGTTGTCCAGCGTGGTGATGGTTTCTCCCTCAGCGGCGGTGCGCGTGATGATCTTCACCTGCCCCTCGCCGGCGCGTTTCTTGAGCACGTCGTAATCAAAGGCGTGCAGCGGTTCACCCAGCTCGAGCATCGCGTAGTTGGTGGCATCGACAATGTTGTTGATCGGGCGCATCCCCGCGAGCTTCAACCTGTGCTGCACAAGCAGCGGGCTGGGTGTGAGGGTTACACCGCGAATCAATCCAAGCACGAAACGCGGGTTGAGTTGGGGATCAGTGATCTCCAGCGCGGCAAAATCCGCCCTGCCGATCACCGGACGCGCGGGCAATTCGGGGGTTCGCAGCGCTTTCTCGGTCATGGCGGCGATCTCGCGCGCCAGCCCCAATATGCTGGCGCAGCGCGCGTAACTGGGCAGCAGGTTGAGGTCGAACACGGCGTCCCCAAGGAGTTCCACCAGCGGCGTGCCCACCTTGACAGCGGGATCGAGGAACATGATGCCTTCATGTTCGTCTGAGATTCCAAGCTCCTTTTCGGAGCAAATCATCGAGTAGGATTCCACCCCGCGGATCTTCGCCCGTTTGAGGGTGGTGAGCACGTTGCCTTCCTGGTGCCCGTCATAAATGCGCGCGCCCTCCCGCGCGTATGCCACCATCAAAGGCTCCGCCAGGGGTCCCCTGCCCTTGTACTCGTAAAGGTTCGGCGCGCCAGTCAGAACGATGTGTTCCTCCAGGCCGTCCTGCAGCCGGCACAGCACCAGCCGGTCGGCGTTGGGGTGCGGCATCAATTCGGTCACCGAGGCTGCCACGATCTTCTCCGGGTCCCACGGTAGACCGATGACCTTCGCGGCGGTGCTGCCGGGTTCCGGTAGAGGCAGACCGATGATGCGGATTTCCTCCACCTCCATGCCGGCCATGGTGATCAGGTGCGCCAGGTCGGCGATCGAAAGGTCAATTTCTACGAATTCTTTCAGCCAGGATAGGGGTGCTTTCATTTACATTCTCCATGTCATCGGGAAGAAGGCGCGCTTTGCAGCAGAATGGTGTAAAAACCTGCTGGCGCGGCTTTCCCGCGGTTATTTAGAATTGTTCCAGGAACCTGAGATCATTGTCCCAGAAATAACGGATGTCATTGATACCGTAGCGCAGCATGGCAATGCGCTGCACGCCGAAGCCAAAAGCAAACCCGGTGAAGCGCTGCGGGTCGTACCCGCCGTTCTGCAGGACCACCGGGTGCACCATGCCGCTGCCGCCGATCTCCAGCCAGCCGCCCCCGCACACGCCGCAGCCCTCGCCGTGGCAGTGAAAACACTGGATGTCGAACTCCGCGGATGGCTCAGTGAACGGGAAGTACGACGCCCGGAAGCGGGTGCGCGCGTCAGCACCAAACAGGCGCCGCGCCATGTCGGTGAGCGTGCCCTTGAGGTCGCTGAAGGTGATGCCCTCGCCCACCGCCAGCCCTTCAAGCTGGTCAAACTGGGTTTCATGGCGCACGTCGACCTGTTCGTAGCGGTACACCATTCCGGGCACGATAATGCGCACCGGTGGGGGATCCGAGGGGTTGAGTGTTGAGATCTCCCGCATGGCACGGATCTGGCCGGGAGACGTATGCGTGCGCAGCACGAGAGGATTATCGCCGCGGTTTTCCGCGTTGATAAAGTACGTGTCCTGCATATCGCGCGCCGGGTGCCCGACCGGGAAATTTAGCAGTTGAAAATTGTATTCATCAGTCTCCACCTCGCGGGACCGGAAGACCTGGAAGCCCATTTCGCCGAAAATGTCGATCAGTTCGCGCAGAATCTGGGTATCGGGGTGGAGCCGTCCGCGCTGGATCGGCCTGCCGGGAAGGGTCACATCCAGCGACTCGCTGGCGATGGCGCGGGCCAGGCCGGCTTCCTTGACCCGCTGCGCGCGGTTGTTGTAGGCAGCCTCGAGCGCGGACTTCACCCGGTTGGCGCCCTGGCCGACGATCGGCCGCTCTTCCGCCGGCAGCGATCCCAGGCTTGAAAAGGCTTTGATCACCGCGGCGTTCTTCCCGAGGTAGGTATTGCGCCACGCCAACAGGGTATCCTCGCTGTCAAGCTTCTCCAGCTCAGCCGCGGCGCGCGCTGCCATTGCTTCCAGCTCATCCATGATCATTGATCCGCTCATGCTCATCTCCTGCATTAAAAAATAAACCGTCCTTGTTCAAGGGACGGGAAAAATTACCCGCGGTACCACCCAAATTGGTCGCAGTTGCGACCCGCTTACTCCGACTCATCAACACTTCATCGGCTGCCCCGCTAACGCCGGGCCAGGCGGCTCAGACTACTTGCCAGGTGGTTTCACCTGAGCGGCTCGGGAGGGAACTTCAACCGGGTGCTGCCGGGCGGGAATTTCAGTCGCTGTTCCCGCGTTCCTGTCGGGTTTCCCCGGGTTACTTTCCTCCGTCAAAGCCTTATGCGCGGTATTATAGTGGAGTGCGGAAAAAACAGCAAGGGACAGAAGCGAACAGAAGCGAATATGCCTGATGGAGAAATTCAAGGAGCGGCCATGAGAAAGCTGAATATTGAAAAAATACTCGCGATATTACACGACGACTGGGGCGGGTTGATCTCCCGCTTTCACGGGTTATCCCCCGAAGAGCAGCAGGCATACCTGCACGCCCAGGGATACCGCCGTTTCGCGGATCTCCTTGCCCATTTTTGCGCGTGGTGGGAGCGCGGAATAGCGATGATCAGGAATTTCCAGCAAGACCCTGGGTTTTCCGCCCCGGAGGTAGAGGTGGATGACTTCAACGCAGCGGCTGTTGCGCGTGCACAGGGGTTGAGCGAGGAAGAAGTCGAGAGGGCATATAACCGCACCCTGCAACATTTTGAAGATTTGATCGCCAACTCGAGCGCTGAGGACCAGAAAGACAAAAGGATCATCCGGCAGATCGAAATCGAATTGATCGGTCACTACCAGGAGCATCAAATAAAATAACCCGGCAGGGTCAGTTCTGCCGGGCTACTTCATTGGTTTTCAAAGATCAGTGAACGATCGTTCCGACCTTTTCACCGAACAGCGCCTGTTTGAGCGCTTTCTCGTCCCACAAGTTAAGAACGTGGATGAGGAGTTTGTTTTCCATGCACATGGTGATGGCGGTCGAATCCATCACCCCCAGGCGCAGGTTGATGGCATCGATGTACGAAAGCTCATTGAATTTCACCGCGTTCGGGTGGGTCTTGGGGTCGCAATCGTAGACGCCATCCACCTTGGTAGCCTTGATAAGAACGTCGGCCTCAATCTCCGTGGCGCGCAGGGCAGCAGCCGTGTCGGTCGAAAAGTACGGGTTGCCGGTTCCGCCGCCGAAGATGACCACCCGGCCCTTTTCAAGGTGGCGGATGGCGCGCCGGCGGATATACGGCTCAGCAACGGTGCGCATCTCGATGGACGTCATCACGCGCGTGATCACACCCTGCTGTTCCAGCGCGTCCATCAGGGCCAGGGCGTTCATCACGGTGCCAAGCATACCCATGTAATCCGCGGTGGCGTGGTCCATGCCCATATCCAGACCCACTTTACCGCGCCACAGGTTGCCGGCGCCGATAACGATGGCGATGTCCACCCCGAGTTCACGCACTTCTTTCAGCCTGCGGGCAATGTCTTTTGCCTGCGCGGCATCGATCCCTACGCCGGTGGGGTTGGCCAGCGATTCCCCGCTCAGTTTCAGCAAAATCCGATTGTATTTTAGTTCCCGCATTTTTCCTCCTTGTAGTTTAAGAAAAGACCAACCCGGGGGTTGGTCTTCGATCTGGTTATTCTGCTTCCGTGGACGTGGTTTCGCCGAGCGCCCATCTGGCGAAGCGGCGGACGATGATATTCTCGCCCAAGGCAGCGACATTCTGATTGATCAATTCCTGCACGGTTATGCTCTCGTCGCGGATGTAGGGCTGCAGCATGAGCACAAACTCGTCCTTGTACTTTTTGAGCGCGCCTTCAACGATGCGCGGGACGATCGCGTCGGGTTTTCCATCTTCCTTGGCCTTCACTGTGGCAATCTTGGTCTCGCGGTCAATGACATCCTGGGGGATGTCGGCTTCCAGGATGAATTCAGGTGAAGTGGCAGCGATCTGAAGTGCGAGTTCGTGTGCCAGGGTGCGGAAAGCTTCGGAGCGCCCGACAAAATCGGTCTCGCAGTTGACTTCCACCATCACACCCACACGGCCGTTTCCGTGGGAGTAAAGTTCCACGATGCCTTCAGATGCGGCGCGGGCGGAACGCTTGGTCGCGGTTGCCAGTCCTTTTTCGCGGAGAAATTCCATCGCCGCTTTCAAATCGCCGTTGGATTGTTCCAGGGCTTTGCGGCAATCGAGAATACCGGCGCCGGTTGTCTCGCGGAGTGTTTTGATCATTTCTGTAGTAATTTCCATTTTCCTGATTTCCTTGTCGTTATATTTTCGCGGTTTTTACCGGTTGGGGCATTCTTCTTAGACCGCTTCAGCCACGTCTTCGATGTCTTTCTTGCTCTTCTTGACCATGGTCAGTTCTTCGTCAGCTTTTTCTTCCACGATCTCTTCGACCACTTTTTCTTCCACGACCTCTTCGACCACTTTTTCTTCCACGACCTCTTCGACAGCAGCCTCTGTTTCTTCTACTGATTCTGCGGTTTCAACAACGGCTTCGGAGGTCTTGGGACCCAGTTTCGCGAGGGTTGAAGCACCAAGCAGGTCTTCATCTTCGAAGTCCATTTCCTCGGTGATCTGCGGGCGAGCGCCGGCGGCGGCGCGCGAGGCGGGGGTCATGACAGTCTCACCCTCCTCCTTGTCCTCTTCCTTGACCATCGCCTTGCCCTCGATCACGGCGTCGGCGATCTTGCCAACCAGCAGTTTGATCGCGCGGATGGCGTCATCGTTGGAGGGGATGACATAATCAACGTTGCGCGGGTCGCAGTTAGTGTCCACCAGGGCGATTACAGGGATACCCTTGATATTGGCTTCGTGCACTGCGGTGTGCTCGCGCACAACGTCGATCACGAACAGCAGGTCAGGCACGCGTTTCATGTTGCGTACACCCGAGAGGCGGGTTTGCAGTCTCTTGATCTCGCGTTCAATCAGCAGACCTTCCTTTTTGGTCAGCCGGTGGATTTCGCCGGAATCGCGCAGGTGCTCGAGTTTTTCAAGCTCCTGGATCCGATTGAACATTGTGGACCAGTTGGTCAGCATGCCGCCCAGCCAGCGTTCTGTGACGTAAGGCATTCCGCAGCGCATGGCTTCTTCAACAATGGTCTCCTGCGCCTGGCGCTTGGTACCGACGAACATCACGTACCCGCCCTGCGCCGCGGTATCGCGGACCAGGTTATAAGCCCCGGTGAGCAGCTTGACAGTCTGCTGAAGGTCGATGATGTGGATGCCGTTGCGCTCGGTAAAGATGTACTGGCGCATCAGCGGGTTCCACTTGTTGGTACGATGACCAAAATGGACGCCGCTTTCCAACAGGGACTTCATGGAAATAATAGAACTCATGGGGTATTACTCCTTTGCGTTTTTTCTTCCACTTTCTTTAGCCTCTCCCTCACTGCCTCTGGCAGCACGCAGGAAAGATCGGAAAGTGTGTGAGATAGTCCATGGTCTTCACCACAGCCGACGAATTATATCATGGAAAAATCCCTCTTCGGGGAGATTTTTCTACGGGTCGCTGCATGTATAATTCATCTATCTAACAAACAAGGAAGCGTGGAATGCACATCCTGGCAACCAATGATGATGGAGTTTACGCCCCCGGGCTGCTGGCGCTGGCGCAGGAATTACGGAAGCTTGGCGAGGTGACCGTGCTCGCGCCGGATCACAACTGGTCGGCCTCCGGCCATGTGAAAACGCTCAACCGTCCGCTCAGGGTCAAGCCTGTCACTCTTGCGGATGGAAGCCCTGCGCTTTCCAGCGACGGCGCGCCGTCAGATTGCGTCGCGCTGGGGCTGATGGGGGTGGTTGAAAGCCCGGTCGACCTGGTTGTTTCCGGCATTAACCCCAACGCCAACATCGGCCATGATGTCACGTATTCTGGCACGGTCACCGCTGCGATGGAGGCGGCCATCGGGGGAGTAATGGGGGTCGCTGTATCGCTTGACGCACCGGAGTATTTCGCCCAGCCGCTCGATTATTCGACCGCCGCAATGGTGACGCGCGAAGTGATCGAAACCCTGGTCAACCACACGCTGCCGAAGAACATCCTGTTGAACATCAATGTGCCATACCTTGTGCGCTCCGAACTGAAGGGCTTCAGGGTTTCCCGCCAGGGATTGCGCATCTATCGCGATGAGCTCGTGCGGCGCGAAGACCCACGCGGCCGCCCGTATTACTGGATCGGCGGTGAAGCTCCAACCGGGGTTCCGGATGAGGGAACTGATTTTGGCGACTTGAAGGCAGGATACGTCTCCATCACTCCCATCCAGCTTGACCTAACGGCGCATGACCATCTGGACGGCCTGAAGAAATGGAACTGGCCGCCTGATGAAAGGCATTAAATTGTCTGACAATAAGCATTTGACTTTAAACGGTGGATATACTAAAGTAATATCACCATGGTATGTATGGGGAATATAAACGATGCGCTCGAACGAGCGCGAGGAGAGAGGTATGCATAAGACCACTGTCAAGGACTGGATGAAGAATTTGGTAGTTTTTGTGGATCCTGAAACAACGGTGTACGAAGGACTGCATATTATGCGGCATCGCTATGCCACCAGCCTGATAGTTGAAAAAACTCCGGAAAACCCGGAATACGGTATTGTGACTTCGATCAACATCTGCGACAAGATCATCGCCCAGGGCAACGATCCGACCAAGACAAAGCTGAAAGAGATCATGGCATCACCGGTCATCACCGTGCCCGAGTCGATGCTGATCACCGATTGTGCAGCCATGATGAAAGAAAAACGCATCCATCACCTGCCGGTTTCAGACGCCAAGGGCAACATCGTCGGTATGATCACCGCCATGGACCTTTTACTGGTTGCAGAAGGTTTGGGAACGAACTTTGAGGAACGCAGCCTGTCCTGAAATCCACTAAATCAACAAAAAGGCGCATCGGGTATAATTATGCCTCGATGCGCCGTATTTTTTTCTCACTATTGATCGTCATATTTATAGCCAGCGCTTGTTTATCAAAACCACGCTCTGAGGTTATGGCTGCCACCATCCAGCCGGGAGAGATCATCAGCATGGTGAACAGCATGCGCGCCTCCAACGGGCTGCCTGCTTTGATCGAGGACGCCATCCTGAACGGGACCGCCGCTGCCACCGCTCAACAGATGGCTGCCAACGGGGTATGCGCGCACATCGGAGGCGTGAGGGAACGCGTGGCAGCGGCCGGTTTTGGCGGAGGAGCGACCGTTTTCGCGACCGAGAACATCGCCTGCGCGCCAGACGCGTCGATCGACTGGCTGATGGGAGTATGGGGAGACGCCGATCACATGATGCCGATGGTCGAATCGCGGTACACCCACATAGGGGCGGCGGCGTACACCGACTCTGACGGATTCACTTACTACGTTCTTCACGCCGCTTACGCGGCAGGCAGCGGGTCAGACAATCCACCGGCCGCAACGAATAATCCCCTCGACACCGCGGAAGATACCTCGGAGCTGGTCGAGCCAGTCTTCACGGTCACCCCCCAGGAGGATGGCTCCATCGTGCACGTGGTATTGTACGGTCAAACGCTTTTTACAATCGCCACCTGGTACGGGGTATCGATGGATGAGATCATCGCGCTGAACAACATGAACTCCAGTAACATCCTGGTGGGCCAAAAATTGATCATAAAACTGGCGCCCACCCCCACTATTACTCCCACCCGCACCCCCACTCCCCGTCAACCTACCCGCACCCCCTCGCCGACCCTTACACCTACCATTGTCCGCCCGACTGGCACTGTTACACCCACATCCAAACCCGAATTGATCGACACGCTGCCCGCGATCGACCGTCAATGGTTGGGAATGGGCTTGCTGGTGATGAGCGCGATCGGATTGTTCGGGGTCACCTGGTTCGGTTTTCTCAATTCCAGACGCAAAAAATAATCACCGCTTTGCACGGCGATTGTTTTAGATCATAAAATCCTCCCCTTGCCAGACACCTTCTTCAGGCGTGTGCATGAGCACGGGGTGTTTGAAACCGTTTTTCCCGAGCACCATGATCTGCTCATTGTGAATATCCAGTTTCTTCTCGATGATATCCAGCCTTGCCATCAAGGCAGATACAGATTCGCCAATGGTATCCGGCAGTTTCCCATGCTCAAGATCCGGCCCCTCCGGCGCGGGCTGGCTCCGGACAACCACCTGGCCGGGAACCCCCACCACAACGGAATTCGGCGGAACAGAATTCACCACCACCGCGTTGGCGCCGATGCGGCTGTGTGAACCGATGGTGATGTTGCCCAGGATTTTCGCGCCAGCGCCAATGACAACCTCGTCCTCGATGGTTGGGTGGCGCTTGCCCTTTTCAAGGCTTGTGCCGCCCAGGGTGACGCCGTGATAAATGGTAACGCATTTACCGACCATGGCGGTTTCACCGATCACCACCCCCATACCATGATCGATGAAAAATCCCTCGCCGATCTGCGCACCGGGATGGATTTCTATGCCGGTCAGGAAGCGCGTGATATGTGAAAGCCAGCGGGCTAACAGTTTGAGACCATGAATCCATAACCAGTGTTCGGTGCGGTGCGCCCACACGGCGTGCAGACCTGGATAAGCCACAAGCAGTTCGAGGGTCGAACGGGCAGCCGGGTCGCGGTTGAAGACCGAGCGGATATCCTGCTGAATGGATTTAATGTGGATCATCTGAACCTCCAAAAGGTGGTTAATCCGCCAGGTCGGCGTACAACGCGGTGCTCAGGTACCGTTCACCGAAGGATGGGATGATGACCACGATGAGTTTGCCCTTGTTTTCGAGTCGGCGGCCGACCTGGAGCGCGCTCCATACCGCCGCGCCCGAGGAAATACCCACCAACAACCCCTCGCGCCGCGCCATCTGGCGGGCGGTGTTAATAGCATCTTCATTCGTCACCCGGATGACTTCATCGTAGATCGAAGTATTAAGGGTATCGGGTATAAAGCCGGCGCCGATCCCCTGGATGAGATGCACGCCTTTCTCACCACCGGAAAGCACCGGCGATGAATCCGGTTCGACCGCCACGACCTGAACTGACGGTTTTCGCGCCTTCAATACTTCACCAATGCCGGTGATCGTGCCGCCCGTGCCCACGCCCGCGACAACAATGTCCACACCGCCATCCGTATCCCGCCAGATCTCCTCTGCCGTGGTCAGCCGATGGATTTGGGGGTTGGCGGGGTTCTTGAACTGCTGCGGCATGTAGTATCGCGGGTCAGAAGCGGCGATTTCTTCTGCTTTGCGGATGGCACCCGCCATCCCCTCACTGCCGGGCGTGAGCACAAGGTCAGCGCCGTACGCTTTGAGCAGCATGTGCCGTTCGCGGCTCATGGTGTCGGGCATCACCAGCACCAGCCGGTATCCCCTGGACGCCGCCACGAACGCCAGCGCAATACCGGTGTTGCCGCTGGTGGGTTCCACCAGGATGGTATCCGGTTTGATCAAACCGGCTTTCTCGCCCGCCTCGATCATCGCCGCGCCGATGCGGTCTTTAACACTGTGCGAGGGATTGAAGTACTCCAGTTTTGCCACCACCCGGGCGTGGCAGCCTTCGACCACGCGGTTCAATTGCACCAGTGGGGTGTTGCCGATCAATTCTGTTACATTATTCGCGATTTTCATAAATCTGCTTTCCTGTCTACTCATTCAAGCTTGTGTATATTTAAATCAAAAGCGGCCGTGAGGGCTGCGCAACAAACACGCGGGGAGGCTCACCGCCGCCGGAAATGAGAGAGGATCGCGCCCGCTCAGACGGAGGTTAAACCATACCCCGCCGTGAACACAAGCAATCGAAAGTGAACTCAATCCGTCTCAACATAATTATGACCTTATTTATCTTATTATAATGCGCGGTTAACATTTGTCAAGAAAGTGTACATGCTTTGCAACCACACACACGATCCTGCGTATACTGGGTAACAATTGATTTTTGCATTTAACTGATGGAGGAGATATGAACCGCAAGAACCGAACCACTCTCGTTTTAGGGATCCTGTTGGTGCTCGTGGGGGTGTACTTCGCGCTGGTGAATGCTTTCCCGGCGTTTGCTGATATGATCCAATTTTCCTATTCCTGGCCGGTAATCATTCTGCTGGTCGCGGCGGGTTTGCTGGTGATCGGCCTGCTGGCAGGCGCGCCGGATATGGCTGTCCCAGCCTTCATTGTTGGAGGTATCGGGGGCATCTTGTATTATCAAAATACCTACCAGGATTGGGGCAGCTGGTCGTATATGTGGACGCTGATCCCGGGGTTTTCCGGCCTGGGCATGATGGTCGCCTGGCTGTTCGGAGCGCGTGACCGCTATTCAATACGCTCTGCGCTCGACGCTCTTGGCACCAGTTTTGTGCTCTTTGCGATATTCGGAGCCATCTTCGGCGCATTCAAGCAGCTTGGAAATTATTGGCCTGTTTTATTGATCGCCGCCGGTGTGCTGCTGGCTCTCCGCGGTTTGATCAAACCCCGATCCACGAAACAGGAAGGAGACCAAAATGTCTGAACAATTCAAACGAATCCTACTGGGTGTGCTCTTGATTCTCGCGGGAGGCGTGTTCCTGCTGCAGCAGTTTCTTCATATCCCGATCGGCAGCCTGTTCATCGCGCTGCTGTTCATCGCGGCCGGCGCGGTCTTCCTTTTCATGCTGCTCAAGAATCGTGAGCGGTGGTGGGTGGTCATTCCCGGTTTCACCCTGATCGGCATCGGGCTATTAATCGGCGCTGACCGGATTTTTCCGGGTATGGATGGCGGCATAGGCGGCATGATCTTCCTGGGCAGCATCGCGGTGAGCTTCCTGGTCGTGTACCTGTTGAAACCGGATCAGTGGTGGCCGATCATCCCGGCGGGCGTGCTCGCCACCCTGGCGCTTGTCGCTGGAATTCAAGTCGGCGGCATGGCGAAAGGCGGAATCTTCTTCCTTGGTCTCGGCGCGACATTCGCCGTGCTCGGTCTGCTACCCGTCGGCAAGAAGGAGAAATGGCCGTGGATTCCCGCCGCAATCCTGCTGGTGTTTGGGTTTCTGCTGCTCGCCGGTTCAGGGGTCCTGCTGCATTCCATCGCGGGTTGGGTTTGGGCGCTGATCCTGATCGCGGTCGGAGCATTCTTCATTCTTTGGTCGATCCTTAAGAAGAAATAAGGCAAAATAATGGAAAATAAACTTCATCGTTCTGTAAGAGACCGGATGCTGGGAGGCGTTTGCGGTGGCCTGGCGGCTTACCTGCAAATTGACACGGTGCTGGTGCGCTTGTTTTTCATTGTCTTTACCCTCGTTGGAGGAATTGGGCCCCTGGTCTACATCATCATGTGGATCATCGTACCTTCTGAGGATGCGACCGCCACCAGCCAGCCGTACACGATCAACGGCGAAGAAATCAGGGAGAAAGCGGAGAGCTTTAAGAATGAAGTTGTCGATGCCGTCAACAAGCCCGGTCAGAAAACCGCGCTTTACGGCGGGATCGCGCTGGTGCTCGTTGGAGCGTATCTCTTCATTAAAAACCTTGATATCCGTTGGTTGGAATGGTTGAATACCAACGTGATACTCGCGGTGTTGATCGCCGCTGCGGGGGTGGCGCTTTTGGTCATCTCCATCAGGCGCGGTAAATGATCGACAACCCGGCCAGGACCGGAACCGGGCAGGAAAAGGATTTCGGATCAACTCAACAACTGCCTCAAGTTATTCCGGGTAGTAAATCCGACCAATGCGGTGGAAATTCCACCGCATTTTTTTGGGAACTTTTCCTGCAGAATTTCGTCCTAATATTACGAAACTTAAAAACATAAAGAGGTGTATGATGAAAAAAATGATTCTTTTGATTGCAGTAAGTACTGTTGCCTTGATCTCTCTCGCGGCATGCGCGGGTACCGGCGCCGTTGCCGGCGCCAACCAGCAAAACCTGCCGATCTTGAACGCCAACGGAACTGGCCAGGTCTTCCTGGTGCCGGACGTGGCTTACATCAACGTGGGCGTGAGGGTGGATGCGGACGAGGTATCCATGGCCCTGGAGAAGAACAATACCCAGGCCAACGAGATCTCCCAGGCATTGCAGGCGCTGGGTGTGGATAAGAAAGACATCCAGACCTCCAACTTCAATGTCTACCCCATGATGGATTACGGTCCTGATGGGCAGGTTTCCAGGCGCTACTACGTGGTCGAGAACACGGTGTTCATTACCATCCGCGACCTCGCCAAGATGGGTGAGATGCTCGACACGATCGTGCGCTCCGGAGCCAACACCATCAATGGCATCAGTTTTGATGTCATCGATAAGACCGCTGCCCAGGCGCAGGCACGCGACATGGCCATTGAAGCCGCGAAGGCTGAAGCCGAGGCGATCGCCAAGGCTGCTGGGGTCAAACTTGGCAAGCTACAAAACGTGAGTGTGTACGTCAGCGGGGTAACCACCCCTGTGTACGAAGCCAAGGGGATCGGCGGCGCGATGGATTATTCTCAATCCGTGCCGGTCGCAGCTGGACAGTTGAAGATCACGGTCGAAGCGAACGTAGCCTACATCATCGACTGAACAACCAGGTAACAAAAAGAGAGGGCGCCTGCCGAAGCGCCCTCTCTGTGTTTAAGATCAGTATTTTATCGAACTGATGCGCGCCAGTTTACTCAGTTTGTGAACCGAGATGACCCGGCGTACCGTGCCTGAAAGACTGCGCATCACCACGCTGTCAGTGCGGGCGCCATCTTTGAAGTATGTCACCCCGCGCAGGTAATCGCCCGGGGTGATACCGGTGGCGGCGAAGAACACGTTATCAGACGCAACCAGGTCGTGTGTACGCAGCGGCTTGTTAAAATCCACCCCCATCGTTTTGGCGCGGTCAAGCTCATCCTGGTTGCGGGCATAAAGTTTGCCCACAATTTCACCGCCCATGCAGGTTAGTCCTGCCGCAGCCAACACCCCTTCAGGCGTGCCGCCCACACCCATCAACAGGTCGGCGGTGTTATCATCCATGGCGGTCATCAAGGCGCCGGCCACATCGCCATCCGGGATTAAGCGAATGCGCGCCCCGGCTTCCCTGACCTCTGTGATCAACCTTTCATGCCTCGGGCGGTCGAGGATGACTACCGTGAGATCCTCAATCTTCCCCCCTTTGGCTTTGGCGACTTTCGTGAGATTATCGATTACCGGGGCGTTGATGTCGATCACTCCCTTGCCCACCCGCCCCACCGCGATCTTGTCCATGTACACAAACGGCCCGGGGTCAAACATGGTGCCGCGCGGCGCCAGGGCCACCACGGCGATCGAGTTCCACAATCCCAGCGCGAGAGGCCTGGTTCCCTCGATCGGGTCGACCGCGATATCCAGTTCCGGGCCGTCACCCGTGCCAATTTTCTCCCCGTTGAAAAGCATGGGGGCTTCATCTTTTTCACCTTCACCGATCACAACCATCCCGCGCATGTTGATGCTGTTCAACATCAGGCGCATCGCGTCCACCGCTGCCTTATCCGCGGCGATCTTGTCTCCACGACCCATCAAGCGGCCAGCAGCGAGCGCGGCAGCCTCGGTCACGCGTACCAGGTCGAACGCCAGGTTGCGGGTTGGAGTTGTATCAGCCATGATTGAATCCTCCTCTTGAGTTCTTTATAATAACCATTGGATCAGGTAAAACCCGATGGCAGCAGCCCAAAGTGATGAATCCATCCGGTCAAGGAGCCCGCCGTGCTCCAGTAAAAGATTTCCCGAATCCTTTTCATCAAACTGGCGCTTGATCATGCTTTCCCCAAAATCTCCAAACGGCGCGAGGATGGAAACCACCGCACCGAAGATCAGACCGTGCCATGGCAGCATATTGGCAGCCACCAGGTGCCACATGGCAGCCAGACCCCAGCCGCCCAGGGTGCCGATCAGGATCCCGCCGATATATCCCTCCCAGGATTTCTTGGGGCTGACGAGCGGGATCATTTTGTGTTTACCAAACAGCCTGCCGAAGATGTAAGCGCCGCTATCCGCGATTGAGATGATCGGGAACACCAGCAGGACCCAGTACAACCCGTTCTCCAACGCCCGCAGCGAAACGGCATAGCTGCCCAACCATCCCAGGTAAAGCACGGAACCCGTTGTGAGCAGGAAATCGGTAGCCGCGGCTGTTCTCCCCTTTTGCATGGCAATGGTGTGAACGAACATCGCGAGCAGGATCAATACGCTCAGCCACAGACCGCTGTGCTCAAAACCAAGAAGATGCCGCAGGATCACCGCCGCGGCAATAAAGATCCCCATCACCACGAGTGAAGGGGAGTTTCCGCCTTTGCGAAGCAACCGCCATAATTCCCAGGCTGCGATGACCAGGACTACGGCCACGAAGATGGTAAACAGCCAGCCTCCCAGCATCGTGACAAGAATTAATCCGGGAACCATGACGATGTTTACGAGCATCCGTTTGCGCAATGCGAGGTCAGGTTTCATCGCAGGAAGGAGTAACCTTGCCAAACCTCCTCTCGCGAGTGGCAAAACATTCGATCGCTGCGAATAGCTCTTGCTTATTAAAATCCGGCCACAACGTTGGCGTGATATACCACTCGGCATAGGCCGACTGCCATAGCAGGAAGTTGCTGATGCGCATTTCACCAGAAGTGCGGATGATAAGATCAGGGTCCGGGCAGTCTTTGGTGAACAGGTATTCGCTCACAAGCTCTTCGGTCACCTGCTCTGGCGGAATTTCGTCTTTAATGATCTTTTGAATTGCGTAGACAATTTCGTCGCGCCCCCCGTAATTCCAGGCGATGTTGAGCACCAGGCGGGAATTCCCGCAGGTGATCTGCATGGAATGTTCCACCTTTTTGCGAATCGGGTCCGGCATGGCTTCCAGCCTGCCAATGTGCCGCAGCTGCACCCCCTCGGCGCATAATTCATCCAGTTCTTTATCCAGGTAGATCTCAAGAATGTTCATTAAACCGTCCACCTCGGCTTTTGGCCTGCCCCAGTTTTCGGTGGAAAAAGCATAAATGGTGAGGTATTTCACCCCGGCATCAACACAGCCTTTGATGATCTGGCGCAGGTTTTCGGTGCCGGCCTGGTGGCCCTCCAGGCGCGAAAGTCCGCGGGCTTGCGCCCAGCGGCCATTGCCATCCATAATGATGGCGATGTGGACAGGGACTTTACCGTCGTGCTCACCCGTAATAGCCGGCATTCCCGCTAAACCTCCATGATTTCGGCTTGTTTGCGCTGCCCGATCTTTTCGATTTCCTCTGTCATGTGGTCGGTTAAGTCCTGCAGTTCTTCTTCACCGTTCTTCAGGTCGTCTTCCGAGATCATTTTTTCCTTTTCAAAATCGCGCAGGTCCTTGATCAGGTCGCGCCTGACGTTGCGCAATGCAACCCGGGCTTCCTCGAGGCGGGTGTGGACGACTTTTACCAGGTCTTTACGTCGCTCCTCGGTGAGAGGTGGCAAATTCAACCGGATGACCTTACCATCGTTGTTGGGGGTGAGTCCCAGGTCAGATGCCAGAATCGACCGTTCAATTGTCCGCAGCGTGGAGGGATCGAAGGGTTTAATCAACAGCGAACGCGCTTCAGGAACTGAAATGCTCGCCAGCTGCATCAGGGGTGTGGGCATGCCGTAGTAATCAATGGGTAGTTTTTCGATCAGAGCCGGGGTGGCTCTTCCAGTCCTGATACCGGTGAGATCCTCTTCCAGCGCCAGGAGGGCGCTTTTCATCCTGGTTTCAGCATCCTTTAGGATTTCCTTAATCATACTTTCCTCCACGGGTTTTTTCTCAAAAAGTAATGTAAAAATAAGGATACCTTAAAAACAGGAAAAAATCCATCTACTTACATATAAAAACTGGCCAAGGTTTGGCCAATTTTATATACAGAAAAATTGAAGGCAGATTACTCGATCTGGTAAGGTACTTCTGTGATCACGATATTCTTGCGGTGTAACAAGGCTTTGCGAAGCGTTTCAGCGGTTCGCATATGGAGAAATCTTCCATACCAGTGCCTGGGGATAAATTGTGGAACGACCAGCGTGATGATCTCGTTTGGTGCCAGGATCAGCGAAATCTTATCGATATATTCAAGTATCGGTTCGAGAAATAGCCGGTATGGTGAATCAAGCACGATCAACCGGAATCCATCTCCCCATAAAGCCCACTTGGATTTTACTTTTTCCGTCTCTCCCGGATCGATGGAAACATGCACGACAGTGATGTCATCAGACAATGTTTGCGCAAAGTGCAGCCCGGCCAGGGTGCCGTTGTGGACCCCGCTGATGGGCATGATGACACGGTTGCGAATGAATTTTCGACTGGTTGAGAAATTGTCGAATGATAATTTGTCAGCCAGGTGTTTGTAATGGCGATGGATTCGTGCGAAGATGGCAACCAGAACCGGTATCAAGATAATGATGATCCAGGCGCCGTCCCTGAACTTGGTAAAGGCGAAAATGACCATCACGACCGCCGTACTGACCGCACCCAATCCATTAATGAACATTTTTGAGAGCCACCCTTTATCAAACCTCAGGGTTGAACCCTTTTCGACAACCTCAGTCCCGGGTTTCAAATGCCCACATTTCCACCACCGTCTTGCCATGCCGGTCTGTGAGAGCGTGAATGAAAGAAATACTCCAATGGCATAAAGCGGGATCAGGCGCGTAACACTCGCTTTAAACCCGATAACCAACAGCGAGGCGATCCCGGCCAGCAGGACAATTCCGCCCGAATATACCAGTCGGCTGCCGCGAAAAGTCAATTGCCGGGGAAGATACCCATCCACCGCCTGGAGGGCGCTTAATCTCGGAAAATCAGCAAACGCGGTATTTGCAGCCAAAATAAGAATCAGCGCTGTACTGGCGATAACCGCGAGGTACAAGACTCCCTGGCCTTGAAATACAGTCCTCGTGATCTGAGAGATCACAGTCTCAGCTTCAGAAGGCACCACACCGATACGGCTTGAAAGGAATGAGATACCGAGGAAGAGGGTTGCCAGGATCCCAGCCATCATGATCAAAGTCTGACCCGCATTCTTGCTCCGGGGTTCCTTAAATGCAGTGATCCCGTTCGAAATGGCTTCTATTCCGGTCAGGGCTGCTGTACCGCTGGAAAAAGCGTGCAGCAGCAAGAATGGGGTAACCAATCCAATCGCCTCCCCCATGACCATTTCCGGAGGGTTGACCACCGGGCCCAGCGAACCTGAGAAATAGCGGATAAGTCCCAGGATCACAGTTATAAACATGCCAACCACGAAGATATAGGTGGGAATCGCGAATACAACCCCTGATTCTTTTACTCCTCGTAAATTCATAACCATAACAAACATGATCAATCCAACAGCTATCAACACCCTGTAATTCATTAATCCCGGGAATGCCGATACAATTTGGGCCACTCCTGAAGAGATGGAGACTGCCACAGTGAGGATATAGTCTGTTAACAACGCCGCTCCTGCGATCAAAGCTGGCATTTCACCCAGGTTATCCCGGGCAACAATGTACGCGCCTCCGCCGCCCGGGTAAGCGTGAATGGTCTGCTCATAAGAAAATGAAACAATTCCCATCAATATCACTATCGCGATCGAGATGGGGAACACATACTGGAATGCGGCGCTGCCAGCTACAGCCAGGATCACAAGAATTTCCTGGGTCGCATACGCGGTCGATGAGAGCGCGTCAGAAGCGAAGACTGCCAGCCCGATCAATTTCCCAATTGTCTGATGCGGAGCGTCAGCGGTCGCTAACGGACGACCAATAAGCCATGTCTGCAGGGTTGCTCTCGGGACGTGGTTCGTTGTCTCTTCAAAAATATTATGCGGGGTGGGTGCATCGATCAATTTATGTCTCCATTAATAAGTTTCTCTCATCGAGCAAGCAGCCCACGAATCTGAGAAAAACGAAATTTTTACAATGGAGAGTTTACTTAAGGGAGATAAAATTCGGGATAATTAAATGCAGGAAAGAATAAAGAAAAAATAAAAAATCCTAGCCTTCAGTTTTAAACCGGTACCCGATCCCTGGATCGGTGATCAGCAATTCAGGGTTATCGGGGTCTTTCTCAATCTTTTTACGCAGTTGACCAATGTAGACCCGCAAGTACTCAATGTGATCCGATTCCTCGAACCCCCAGACGTGTGTGAGGATTCCCTGGTGAGTCAAGACGCGGTCCGCGTGCGCTGCCAGGTACGAGAGCAGTTTGAATTCTGTCGATGTCAACCTGAGCTCCTCGTCATCCAGCGTCACAATATGACGCGCCAGGTCAATGGAAAGCCGGCCAGCCTTGATGATCGTTTCCTTGTTGCCGATGGATGCTGCTGAATGACGCAGCGCAACCCGGATGCGGGCTAAAAGTTCATCAATATTGAAGGGTTTTGTAAGGTAATCGTCTGCACCTTTATCCAGGGCAGCAACTTTCTCCCGTTCTCCATCCCGCACCGATAGAATAATGATCGGCGTGGTTGACCATTCGCGGATCTGCTCGCAAACCTGGATCCCGTCCATATCCGGAAGGGAAAGGTCCAGGATCATCACGTCCGGGGATTGCGAGGCTGCTAGAGCAATTCCCTCTTCACCCGTCGACGCCGATATGACCCGGTAATGAGCTGCGCCAAGGATCGTTTTTAATGCCCGCAGGATCTGAGGTTCGTCATCAATCAGAAGTATCAGGGGGTTTTTTTCCATCGATCTCATCCTTTGGGGTTCTTGGTAATTCACCTTCTAGCGTGAGCGGCAGGGAAATGCGAAAAGCAAATCCATCTGGTAAATTCTCAGCCCAAATTTTGCCCTTGTTGGCTTCAATAATGCCCTTGCAGATGGATAGCCCCAGCCCGGTACCGGTGATCTTATCAGCGGCAGTGATGCGGTGAAACTTGGTGAAAATGAAATCCAGCTGCTCCTCAGGCACCGGTGGGCTTTGGTTGACAACGGTGATCAAAGCCCTTTCCTCAATTTTCCTGCCAGAGACATTGATGGACGTTTCATGGGGGGCGTACTTTATACAATTACTGAAAAGGTTGGTAAAAACCTGCTCCATCATCACATAATCCGTGGGTACCAGGGGAAAATCCGCGGGGATATCGTAGACGACCGGGTGATGATGAAGTTGATTGCGCATCTTTCCTTCCACACCCTTTATGATCTCCTGGATCGAATTCCAGCGCAGCATCGGTTTCAATGCACCAGCGTCGATGCGAGACATGTCCAACAGGTTGCCAACCAGTAAATTCAAAGCATCTGCTTCTTCATCAATGGTCGCGATCAGTTCTTCTCTCGCAGCAGACTCCCATTCGACCGTCCGGCTTCTTAAGGATGAGGCTGAAGCTTTGATCGCGGCCAAAGGTGATCGTAGTTCGTGAGAAACCGAGTTCAAGAGTGATGTTTTTACCCGGTCGCTTTCCTCGAGGACACGGGCGACGTTTTCACTTTCAAACAGGTGAGCCCGTTCGATTGCCAGCGCTCCCTGGTTGCTGAAGGCTGAAAGCAGCCTGGTCTCTTCCAGTGATAGGGTGTTCTGGTCAAACCATAGCTTGATCTCACCCTGGGTGCTGCGGGCTGTAAACATGGTCATTGAGAGGTCGCATGGCTCTACCAGGATCGAAGAAGCTGGAAAGTGATACTTGACCCGTCCTGCATTCTGGTCAACAGCCGAAGTGATCTCGACTTGATCGAAGTGAAAAGTATCAACGATTTTCTCAGCCAGGGTTTTTAGAATGAGTTCAACATCCGTCAAACCTGCAAACGCGGAGATCAACTCGTACATTCGCATAGCTTCCAATTCGCGCTTTTTCGCAACACGTTCAGCCTGCCTGGCCTGACCGATCAACTGGCTCACCACCACGGCCACGATAAAAAAGACGATCAGCGTGATCAGGTCCTGGGTGCGGTGAACCGCCAATGTGTAATAAGGTTGGATGAAATAATAGTTGAATGCGAGGAATGAAAGAAATCCTGCCAGGATGCCAACCGATAATCCCCACAATACAGTGCAAACAAGAATGGGAAGCAGGTAAAGCAGGGCGATCAATTGGATTTGAAGCTCAGAGCCTGCAAGCTTTAACGCCAGGGTAACCAGACCAACGATCGCCAGGCTTCCTGGAATCCCGATGGCTAATTGGAGCGATCGATCTCGCGTGTAATTCATTTTCACTGCCCTTGAAATACCCACTGTGATTATAGTGTAGGTTAATGGTTCGTGATATCACGACTTGGAAAGCTTGAGGAAAATGGAAATACCCCGATGCGTGTCCTCCGTTAACCTTTTATTAGAGATTACCCCCCGTACTTGACTTGGTTTTTCGGGCATGTTATCATTATTGGCAGTAAATTAGCACTCTCGACCTTAGAGTGCTAAAATGCAGACAAAAATGACCCAATTAACCGAACGCCAACGTTTTCTACTCTCCCTGGTAATCCACGAATACGTGCGCTCCGCGCTGCCCGTGGGTTCCAAGCATATGGTTGACCAATACAATCTTGATATGAGCTCTGCCACGGTTCGCAATGAACTTGCGGAACTGACCGATAAGGGATACCTGCGCCAGCCGCACCCCTCGGCGGGCAGAGTGCCAACAGAGGATGGCTACCGCCTCTATGTGGGCAACATCGTCCAGGAAACCGACCTGCCGGACGCCACACGCCGCACCATCGCCCACCAGTTCTACCAGATGCGCCAGGATGTGGAAGGCTGGACGCGCCTGGCGGCTTCCGTGCTCGCGCACCAATCACGCGCAGCCTCGATCGTAACCGCCCCCCACCCCGATCAATCCCGTTTCAAGCACCTCGAATTAATCGCCGTGCGCAGTCACCAGATATTAATGGTGCTGGTGCTGATGGGCGGAGAGATCCTGCAGCGCTTCATCACCCTCGCTGAACCCGCCACCCAGGAACAACTTTCCGCAGTGGCGGACCACCTCAACGGTCTCTACATGGGCAAGAACAACCTGGAGATGAAAACCACCCAGCCGCAGCCGGGCACGCTTGAACTGGAATTTTACCAGTACATCGTAGACGAGATGGAGCAGGCGGATACCATGATCTCAGGAGATGTGGTTCTCGATGGGCTCACCAATGTGCTGGCAGAACCGGAATTCTCCACTTCTGAGGAAGCGCGCCGGGCTTTGCGGGTACTGGAAGAAAAGCCCCTCCTGAACGATATTCTTTCGAAAACTGTCTTACAAGGGCACGTAGCCGGCGGGGTGCAGGTGCTCATCGGCGGAGAAGGCATTTACGACGCCCTCTCGCAATGCTCGATCATCCTGGCCCGTTACGGAACCCCCGGCCTGGCAACAGGTACCCTGGGCGTGTTGGGACCAATGCGCATGCCTTATGGACGCACGATATCGATCGTTCGTTTTCTTTCCGGTCTGCTTTCAGACCTGGTCAACGACACGATCGTTGAATAACATAAATCTAAGGAATCTGTCATGGACGATGTAAAAAAAACCAGTGAAAAATCACAAAAACATGGACACCCGGCTGGTGAACCGGAGACTTCACACGGCCAAAAAACTGAAAAGACCGCCAGGGAAATTGAAGAATTAAAATCACGCATCGCGGAACTTGAAAAAGAAGCCACTGCCAATCTTGATGGCTGGCAGCGGGAACGCGCCGAGTTCGTGAATTACAAAAAACGTGTCGAGCGCGATCACACCCAATCCCGGCAGGATATCACCGGGTCGATCATCAAGAAATACCTGGTGGTGCTGGATGACCTGGAACTGGCTTTGAAAAACCAGCCCAAAGAACCGGCTGGCGCCGCCTGGGCGCACGGGATAGAGTTAATCGCCCGCAAGCTGATGTCGATCATTGAGAGCGAGGGCGTTGAGCGAATTTACCAGAATAAAGTCCAGTTTGACCCGAACATCCATGAAGCCATCTCGGGCGAAAATAACGATGAGTTTGAGAGCGGCGAGGTGATCGAGGTCGTCCGGTATGGGTATAAAATAGGCGATCGCGTGCTGCGGCCAGCGATGGTTCGCGTCGCGAATTAATCTACAAAAACAAGAGGAAATTATCATGGGAAAAATCATAGGTATCGATCTGGGCACAACCAATTCGGTCGTTGCTGTCATGTCCGGCGGTGAGCCGGTCGTCATCCCCTCCGCTGAGGGCGAAAGGCTGGTGCCTTCCGTCGTGGCGGTAAACAAGAATCACGAGCGCATCGTTGGACGCTCAGCCCGCAACCAGGCGATCGTCAACCCGGAGAACACGATCTTCTCGATCAAACGCTTGATGGGCCGGAAATACAGCGACCCCGAGGTGCAGCGCACCATCAGCCGCGTTCCCTACAAGATCAGCGCCGCCAGCAACGGGGATATCCGCGTGACACTGGATGGCAAGGAGTACAGCCCGCCGGAGATCAGCGCAATGATCCTGAGCAAGCTCAAGACAGACGCTGAAGCTTACCTCGGCGGAACCGTGACCCAGGCGGTCATCACCGTCCCGGCATACTTCAATGATGCCCAGCGCAATGCCACCAAGGACGCCGGCCGAATCGCGGGGCTTGAAGTGCTGCGCATCATCAACGAACCTACCGCTTCTTCGCTGGCCTACGGGCTGGATAAAAAGAAGAACGAAACCATCGCGGTTTATGACCTGGGCGGCGGCACCTTTGATATCTCGGTTCTCGATGTCGGCGAGGGCGTCTTCCAGGTGCGCTCCACCAACGGCGATACCTTCCTTGGCGGTGATGACTTTGATCAGCGCGTGATGGATTACCTGATCGATGAATTCAAGAAGTCCAGCGGAATCGATATCCACAGCGACCGCCAGGCGCTGCAACGCTTAAAAGAAGCCGCGGAGAAAGCCAAGATCGAACTCTCCACCGTACAGCAGACCGAGATCAACCTGCCCTATCTCACCGCCGATTCCACCGGTCCAAAACACCTGGTGCTCACCATGACGCGTGCCAAGCTCGAACAGCTCACCGGCGACCTGGTGCAGAAGACGCTGGAACCCATCCGCCGCGCGCTTTCAGACGCGGGCTTAAAGGCTGGCGAGGTCAACGAGGTTGTGCTGGTCGGCGGTATGATCCGCATGCCCGCGGTGCAGGAAGCTGTGCGACGCGAGTTCGGCAAGGAACCCCACAAGGGTGTCAATCCCGATGAAGTCGTGGCGGTTGGAGCGGCCATCCAGGGCGGTGTGCTCGGTGGAGACGTGAAAGACATTCTCCTCCTTGACGTCACCCCTCTCACCCTTTCAGTGGAAACATTGGGCGGCGTTTCAACCCCGCTCATCGAACGCAATACCACCATCCCCACCCGCAAGAGCCAGGTCTTTTCCACGGCCTCTGACGGGCAAACCCAGGTGGAAATCCACGTGCTGCAGGGCGAACGCCCCATGGCGGCCGACAACAAATCGCTGGGCAAGTTCAACCTGGATGGAATTCCC